>JAFGST010000240.1 GCA_016934475.1 Candidatus Aminicenantota bacterium
ACTTCGGCGTATTCCACCTCCTCGCGGCTGAAGGTCTCCGCGGGACGGGGGTTGAGGCGCTTCAGCCGGGCGGTCAGCTTCAGCACCTCTTCGACGACGATGCCCAGTTTGCGGCCGATGGTTTCGTAGTTGGAGCGCGACAGGTCCTCGAGGTGGTCGCGGATCAGCCGGCGCAGGATTTCGTCCTCCGGGGCTTCGCCGACCTGGGCCAGCAGGCACTCGGTCAGCGAGCGGCTGCCGCAGCCGGGAGGGTCGAACTGGGTGATGAGCCGGCGCACGCGCTCGATCTCGGCGGGGGTGGCGCGGATCAGCGAGGCGATGGACTCGATCTCGGTCTTCAGGTAGCCGTCGCCGTCGAGGTTGTAGACGACCTGGCGGGCGATCTCCATCTCGCCCTCGCTGGCGAAGGTGGCCCGCGCCTGCTCCAGCAGATAGTCGGCCAGGCTGACGCTCGACGGCGTCAGCACCTCCAGGGCGCGGTTCTTGTCGATGTCGTCGGGGTTGCGGCGCAGGAAGCCCTGCTCCTCGTAGGGGATCATGAACGAGGCGTCGGCGCGCTCGATCCGCTTCTCGTATTCGTTGGGCTCGTTTTCGCGAAACTCCTTCTCGGCCGTTTCGATCTCCAGCATGGGATTGGACTCCGCCTCGTTGCGCAGGCTCTCGGCCAGCTCCAGGTGGTTGTCGGCCAGCAGCTGGATGAAGTAGTGCATCACGGGAGTGATCGTCAGCTGCTGGGTTCCCTTGAGCTGCATCTTGATGGTCATTCAATTCCACCTGAATTCCCTGCCCAGGAATTCGCGCTTGACCCGTTCATTCGCGATCAGCTCCTCCGAACGGCCCTCGAATATGACCTGGCCGGAGTGAATGATATAGGAACGGTCGGTGATTTTCAATATCTCACGGACGTTGTGGTCGGTGATGATGATGCCCAGGCCGTTGCGCTTGAAGTGGAGGATCAACTCCTTCAGTTCGCCGATCTGGATGGGGTCGATGCCGGCGAACGGCTCGTCCAGCAGCAGGAAATCGGGGGACAGCACCAGTGAGCGGGCGATCTCCAGGCGCCGCCGCTCGCCTCCCGAGAGCAGGTAGGCCTTGCGTCGGCGCATGGCGTCCAGTCCCAGCCGCGCGAGGATGGCCGGGATGTCGGCGTCCTTTCCGGGCCGATTCATCTGGGCGATGGCCCGCACGTTCTCCTCCACGTCCAGGCCGCGGAACACCGAAGGCTCCTGGGGTAGGAAGCCGATGCCCAGGCGTGAGCGGCGGTAGACCGGGACGCGCGTGATGTCGCGGCCGTTGAGGCGGATCTCGCCGTCGTCGGGGCGCAGGATGCCCAGGATCATCAGAAAGATGGTGGTCTTGCCGGCGCCATTGGGTCCCAGCAGCCCGACGATCTCGCCGGGGGCGACCCCCAGGCTGACGCCGTCGACCACCGCCCTCTGGCGGAAACTTTTACGGATATGGTGCGCTTCCAGTTGTTTCATGGCTTGGATTTCGTGTGAAATGCCCCCAATAATTGTATCACCTCGGGCCGAGGGTGTCAAAAATAGGCTTTCCGGAATTAGCTTGGCGTACGGTTTACGGCATACGGTTTACGGCAGCGGGCCATGGAAGAGATGAATCGTGACATTGCGTTTGCCGTCCGCCGTCCGCCGTGTGCCGTCTGCCGAGCCTGCCGATCCCAGTTAAGCTAAGCGGATCGGCTAGTTCTCTGGCTTGGTGCCGATGATGAGCTTCTTGACGCCGCCGCGCTTGGCCAGGTCCATGAGGCGCACCACCAGCCCGTGCGACACCTCCCGGTCGGCCTTGAGCACGAGGGCGGCGTCCTTCATCTTCGGCAGGGCCCGGCGGATCTCGGCCTCGAGCCCCTCCAGGGCCACGGCCTGGCGGTTCAGGAACAGCGTTCCCCTGCGGTCGACCGAGAGCACGTACTCCTGGGGCTCGGGGACGGGCTCGGCCCTGGCGGCCGGCAGCTCGAGCTTGATCCCGGGCTGCTCCAGGAAGGTGGAGGTGATCATGAAGAAGAGCAGGAGCATGAAGATGACGTCGATCAGCGGGGTGATGGTGATGGCCGCCTTGCGCCGGCGCCGGGACTGCAGGCGCACGGCTCACTCCCCGGCGCCGGCGATGCGCCCCAGCTGGATGAGAAGGCGGTTGGAATGCTTCTCGATCTCCAGCACCAGGGACTCGGCGCGGCCGGCGAAGTAATTGTACGCCACCAGCGCCGGGATGCCGATCGACAGGCCGGCGATGGTGGTGATCAGGGCCTCGGAGATGCCGCCGCTGAGCGCGGCCGCCTGGCCCACCCCCATGACCGAGATGACCTGGAAAACCTTCAGGATGCCGAGCACCGTGCCCAGCAAGCCCAAGAGCGGCGCCACTCCGGCGACGGTCTCCAGCGTGCCCAGGCCCCTTTCCAGCCGGTGGACCTCCTGCCGCCCCTCGTCAAGCAGGGCCTCCTTGAGCTCCGCGCCGGGGAGATCGTGGTTCTCCAAGCCGGTGCGGATGATGTTGGCGAAGGGACCGCGGTGCTTCTCGCAGATGGAGAGGGCCAGGCCGAAGTCATTCCTCTCGCGCAGGTTCTCCAGTACGGCGACCACCTCGGGAAGGATGACCTTGCGCCGCCGCAGGGTGACCGCCCTCTCGATGGCGACGGCCAGCGCGGCGACCGAGCACAGGAACAGGGGGGCCATCATGATGCCGCCGCGGACCAAGAAGTCCAGGATGTCTTTCATTTTGCTCCTCGCTTATCGCTTGATGAAGTAGGTGAACTTGGCGGTGACCTCCAGGTAGGGCTCGGGGAAATCGGCCGGCAGGACGGGGAAGGGGGCCGAGGTCGTGACCGCGAAGCGGCTGGTTTCCATCAGCGTGCGGTGGCCGGTGTAGCCCAGCAGTTCCAGGTCGGTCAGGCGACCGTCGGGGTGGATCCTGAAGCGCAGCAGCGTGTCGCCGTCGATTATCCCCAGCTTGGTGAACGCCAGAGGGGGAAAGATGTTGCGGCCGATGCGCTCCTTCAGGGCCAGCATGTAGGGGGCGAAGTCCCAGTTGTAGGTATTGAACGAGAGGCCGCCGTCCTCGTCCGCCCGCGAATCGAGCTGCCGGTGAGGCACGACGGGGAGGTTGAGCCGCAGCGGGGGCCGCTGGGGCGCCGCCGGCTTCGTCTCCCGCGGCAAGCGGAGCTCGGTTTCAGGCCGAATCTCGGCGTTCTCCTCCCGGGCGGTCCGCTGCGCCTCGGATTCATCCCCCGCAGGCTTTGCGACCTCCGGCTCCGCCGGCGGTTCCGGGGGCGGCGTCCGGGGCAAGAGGTCGTGCGAGGCGATGTCGCCGCGGGAGAAGGGATCGTCGTTGGCCTTCCGCACCGGAGACGGCTCCTGGTTGCGGGCCAGGGCGTTTTTATCGGAGAGGAAATCGGGTCGGCGCGGCTCGGGCGTGGTGCGGGCGTCCTCGGGAGTGGCGATCACCTCCCGCGGCCGCTCGGGGGGCTGAAGGTCGAAGACCAGCGGTGCGCTGGGCTCTGCGACGGACGCCACCGGCATGAGGCGAGCCAGGTCGAGGCGCACAGCCGTCTCCCAAGCGGTCAGGAGCAGGACATGCAGCAGGATGGAGAGGACGAGGATGCGCCTCTTGGCCCTGGTCTCCAGGGCGCGCTCCGTTCTCTCGCGGCCGGTGGCGGTCGTGCGCATGAAATTAAACATGAATGACGCTCGTTTCTTGCACGGGAGAGTAGACGTGTTTTTTATGGCGATAGTTTCGTGGGGATCGTGCTGTGACCTGTCGCCATGGGTGAAAAAACCCTAGGCCTTTCGCGATGCATCATGAGAAAGACAAGGCATATCGAGAGTTTGCGTTTCATTTTCTATTCTCGCTACCCATCCCGCAAGCCGCATGAAGCACGTTCGTTTCTTCTTGCCTTTTGCCGTATGGCGAATTCCTTGCGCCGGGTGCCTGCCGCGCTCGATCGGTAAAGATTTGGCGGTGATCGGGTTTTGTATTATAATACGACCTGCATTCAGAAGAGGTGCCATGCCCATGAAACGAAGGATCGCTCCCTGGCTGTGCGCTTGCGTTTTGTTACTGTCCCTGGCCGGTTGCAATTTTTTCGGCATTCCGGAGTACGAGCTGACCGTCACCGTCGAGCCCGGGGTGACGGGCACTCCCGCCAGCGGCGTCTACGCCTACACCGAGCTGGACCAGGTCGAGTACGCCTACACCCCGGTGGATTCCCGGCACACGGTCCAGGTGCTGGTCGACGGGGGCCCGGAGGATCCCGCGGACACGCTCACCATCTACCGCAGCATGACGCTGCTGGCCCGCCTGTTCGACGTGCGCGGGAGCTGGAAGGTGACCTTCTACGTGACCGAAAGCACCGCCGGGAACGAGTTCACCATCACCTTTTCCGGGGAGGACATCCTGGGCGGCACCTTCAGCGACGACCGCGGCTATCACGGGACCTGGGACGCCGTCGACGGCAAGCTCAACTTCGTCTTCAGCGACCTGGGCCAGTACAAGTACGCCGGGGAACTCGCCGACATGGCGGGCACCTGGAGCAACGGCGACGTAACCGGCTCCTGGAGCGCCGTCCGCGCGGACTAGGAGAGCGGGGATCCGTTACCCAGAGAACGTTTTTTGTGGCCGGCATGCCATCCAGCGGTTCCCCGGCCGGAGACGGCCGGGCCGGGGCAGCAAGGAGGATCGGGAATGAGCGACGCGCAAGCCGTCGAAAAAGCCAGCATCGTCCTCATGAGCGGCGACATGGACAAGGTGATGGGAGCCTTCATCATCGCCACCGGAGCCGCCGCCTTCGACATGCAGGTCTCGATGTTCTTCACTTTCTGGGGGCTGAAGGCCATCCAGAAGGGCAACCG
>JAFGST010000241.1 GCA_016934475.1 Candidatus Aminicenantota bacterium
CTGGGGTGAAGGCAAGTGGTTCCCGAAGGGAAATGGAGCGGGTTCCACCGTGTTCACTTACGAACCCGCTGCATAACGAAGCCCGAATCCCTCGACGGGTAAGGCTGAGTCCCCGAGTGAACGAAGGACAACTTGCCCGATCAAGTCATAGGTTGTCCGTAGGTTTTATGCTTGGTTAATCTGGTTTTAAAAGCTATTTTGGACGGATCTGGTGATCGTGTTGCTCTCATTGTAAAAAAGAAGTATTGCTTAATATTTCGTCGGCACATCTTTTGGCCGTTGCTGCCACAAACACCATCACCAACACGCGGAGCTCGCTTTTTTCAATCTGATTCGATCGTGACCGCGACCTCGTTGGAGATGAGCTGCCCGTTCTTTTCCAGGCGCAGGGCGTAGCTGCCGGGCTCCATAAGCGGCACCACGACGCGGATCTTGTGGACCATCCAGTCGGCGTGGGCCTCGCGGTCGCCGATCATCACCTTGCGCCCGTCGCCGGCCAGGCACGGACACTCGGCCTTGGTGATCGTCGGCGGCAGGTAGGCCTGGGCCGCGGCCGCCGGGGGAGGCACGGCCTTGTTCACCCGGGGTTTGGCTTTTTTGTCGGCGCCCGGCAACACGAGTGTGAGCAGCAGGCCGCACAGCATGATTCGCATTATTTTGACCATCGCTCCGCTCATTGCCCTTTTCCTCCTTTTTCCATTTATATATTACTTGGCCGCTCATGATCTCATTACGACCGTGGCCCTTTCCCATTCCGCAAGGGCTGACAACGAGAGCATCAATCCTTGGCTTTCCAAAGCATTATCAACATTCTGCGCGCGCGGGAAATGTGCAAACCAAGAAGACGCAAGCGGGACGATTGTTTTTCGATTTTGTTCCTGTAGATTTCCACAACCTTATGTTAAAACCTCACGCCGAAGGCAGAAAATCTTCCGATTTTCCTGATGCCGATGACCAGGGAGACCGAATTGAGGTTTGATGGGTGAGGAATGGAACAAAATTCCAAGCACCAAGCACCAAATCCCAAATAAGCTCCAATTTCCAATTACCTAATGACCCAAACCATGGCACTAAATCGTGCAATGGGTGATAGTGATAGTGTTGGTAACCTCAATTAATGTAACTTATTGGGAACCAGCAATGGGCTTTTAGTATTTCCTCTTACCTTTTTCCTTGAGATGCCTTGGTTTTGGTCATTGGTGCTTGGTGATTGTTTGGGATTTGGTGCTTGGAACTTGGTGCTTCAGTCCTACCCGATCGCACGTTTAACAACCTAATCACACACGTAACCCACACGCCGAATAAGTCAAACTCTTCACGTGTTCTCAGAAGCGCCAAAAATTAGTTATGCGCCGCGGTTGCCCGCTCTTTGACTCGGCGCCCGCGACATGCTATATTTTCTATCCAGACAGGGATGCCAAGGAGAAACTCATGAATTCGATCTTTCGCAACCGGCATTTCATAAACGAGGATGACTGGAGCCGGAGCGACCTCGGCACGGTGTTCGAGGTCGCCTTCGATTTGAAGAAAAGATTCGCCGCGGGGGAGCCGCACCGGTTGCTGCCGGACAAGACGCTGTTCATGATCTTCTTCGAACCGTCGACGCGCACGCGCAACGCGATGGAGGCGGGCATGACCCAGCTGGGCGGCCACGCCCACGACCTGACCGTAGACAAGATGCAGATCGCGCACGGCGAGTCGGCCAAGGACACGGCCGTCATCCTGTCGCGCATGGGCCACGGCATCGCCGCCCGCAACTGCTTCTATGGCACGGGCAACGCCTATCTCAACGAAATGGCCCGCCACGCCCGCTGCCCGGTCATGAGCCTGCAGGACGATGTCTACCATCCCTTCCAGGGGCTGGCGGACCTGATGACCCTCTTCGAGCATTTCGGCCGCGACCTGCGCGGCCTGAAGGTCACCGTTTCCTGGGCCTACGCCGAGTCGCACGCCAAGCCCCTCTCGGTGCCCCAGACGCAGGTCCTGCTTTTTCCCCGCTACGGCATCGACGTCACCGTCGCCCATCCCCCCGGTTTCCCGCTGAGCCGGCATATCGTCGAGAAGGCGAAGCAAAACGCCGAGGCCGGCGGCGGCAAGCTGACCTTTGCCGGCGACATGGACGAGGCCGTGAGGGGCGCCCAGGTGGTCATCCCCAAGAACTGGGGCGGCTTCGGCGCCTGGGAGATCGACGATTATCTGAAGAACGAGACGGAGTGCCGGAAGGAGATGGCCGCCCGCCTGGCCAAAAACAAAGGCTGGATCTTCGACCGCCGCCGCGTCGCGCTGGCCGCGCCCGGGGTCAAGCTGATGCACGCCCTGCCCGCCGACCGCAACCGCGAGGTGAGCGACGAGGTGATCGACGACGAGTCGATCTCGATCGTCTATGACGAGGCCGAGAACCGGCTGCACACCGCCAAGGCCGTCATGGCCCTGACCATGGGCGGCCGCGGCTGAGCCCTCTCCCCGAGGAGGCCGGCACGCCGGAGGACAGGGAGCATGGCTGAAAACATGGCGCCGCTGACGGCCGCCCGCCTGCTGGGCTGGATCCTGGCCGAGGAGAAGCGCGGCCAGATCTTCGGCATCCACCGGGAGCTCTTTTTCCAGCCCGCCGCCGCCGACCCCTTCCGCCTCTCCCGTTTCGGACGCCAGCTCGATACGCCGCTGGGAGTGGCCGCCGGGCCGCACACGCAGCTGGCCCAGAACATCGTCGCGGCCTGGCTCTGCGGCGCCCGCTTCATCGAGCTCAAGACCGTCCAGACCCGGGACCGCCTGAAGGTGCGCAAGCCCTGCATCGCCGTCGACGAGGCCGGCTACAACTGCGAGTGGTCGCAGGAGCTGAACCTGGAGGAGTCGTTCGGCCAGTACCTGGCCGCCTGGGTCCTGCTGCACGTGCTGCGGCGCCGGCTGCGCCGGGGCGTCCTCGCCGCCGAGCCCGGCTTTCTCTTCAACTTCAGCGTCGGCTACGACCTGGCCGGCATCCGCAAGCCCAACATGCAGCGTTTCCTCGATCGGATGGCCTGCTGCCGCGAGGAGAAGCAGGCCGTGGTCCGGGAGCTCGCGCCCCTGTTCCCGGGAATCGACAGGCTGGAGATCCCCGACCGCATCTCCGACAGCGTCACCCTGTCCACCATGCACGGCTGCCCGCCCGGGCAGATCGAGAAGATCGGCCTCTACCTCCTGAACGAAAGGCGGCTGCACACCGCCGTCAAGCTGAATCCGACCCTGCTGGGGCCGGAGCGCCTGCGCGGCCTACTGAACGACGTGCTGGGCTGGAAGGTGAACGTACCGGACCAAGCCTTCGCCCGCGACCTGAAGTACGACGCCGCCCGCGACCTGATCCGCTCCCTGAAGGGCCGCGCCGAAAGGAACGGCCTGCAGTTCAGCGTCAAGCTGACCAACACCCTGGAATGCCTGAACGACCGCGGCCTGCTGCCGGCGAAGGAGAAAACGATCTACCTGAGCGGTCCCCCGCTCCAGCCCCTGGCCGTGGCCCTGGCCCGGCGCCTGCAGGACGATTTCCAGGGCGGCCTGGACATCACGTTCTCCGCCGGCGCCGATTGCTTCAACGCCGCCGACCTCCTGGCCTGCGGCTTGAGGCCTCTGACCGTCTGCAGCGACCTGCTGCGGCCGGGCGGCACCGCCCGGCTCGGCCAGTACCTGGAGGAGATCCGGCGTGTCATGGACGCCTGCCGGGCGTCTTCCCTGGACGAGCTGATCCTGAAGCGCGCCAAGGTGCGGGAGCCGGCGCAGGCGCTCAGGGAAAACTTGCAGGACTACGAGGAAACGCTGGAGCGTGGGGAGCGCTGCCGCGCGCCGCTGCTGCCTGCCCCCTCTTTCAAGGGCGGGCGCCTCCTGACGTGGTTCGACTGCGCCGCTGCCCCCTGCCGCGAGGCCTGCGCCATCGACCAAGACGTATCGCGCTACATGTACTGGGTCGGGAAGGGCGATGCCGACCGGGCCAAGGCCGTGATCTGGGAAACCAATCCCCTGCCCGCCGTCAGCGGCATGGTCTGCGACCAGAAGTGCCAGGGCCGCTGCACGCGCGGCCTGATCGACCGGCCGCTGGCCATCCGCGCGGTCAAGCGCTTCGCCGTCGAGAGCGGCGGGGTTCCGGCGGCCGACCCGGCCTCGCTCGGCGACGCCACGCGCGTGGCCGTGGTCGGCGCCGGTCCGGCGGGCCTGGCCGCCGCCCGCGAACTGGCCCGCGGCGGCTTCTGGGTCGAGGTCTTCGAAGCGAATGACTCCCCCGGCGGCCTGGTCGCCACGGTCATCCCCGGCTTCCGCCTCGCTGCCGCCGCCCTGGAGGACGATATCTCGCGCTTGAGGGAGATGGGAGTGATCTTCCGATCCGGCCAAGCCGTCGACGGCAAACGCCTGGCCGAGCTGCTGGACGAGTTTCATCTGGTGTTCCTGGCCTGCGGCGCCGGCCGGGGACGGAAGATGCTCATTCCCGAGGAGGATGCGGCGGGCGTCTTCGACGCCCTCGAGTTCCTCGCTGCCGTCAAGCGCGGCGAGACGCCCCCGATCGGTTCCCTCGGCAGAGAACCCGTCGGCGCGGGGCGGGGCGGCCTTCAGGGCCCCCTCGGCGGGGACCTTCAGGGCCCCCTCGGCGGGGACCTTCAGGGCCCCCTCGGCGGGGACCTTCAGGGCCCCCTCAGCGGGGACCTTCAGGGCCGCCGGATCGTGGTCATCGGCGGCGGTAACAGCGCCATGGACGCGGCGCGCACGGCCCGGCGCCTCTGCGGCGCCGAAGGCCGGGTCACGGTGATCTACCGGCGGCGGCTGGCCGACATGCCCGCCGCCATCGAGGAGATCCGCGCGGCCCTGGCCGAGGGGGTGCGCATCATGGAGCTTACCGCCCCGCTGCGCATCGAGGTGGCCGAGGGCCGGGAGTGGGCCATGCTGTGCGCGCGCATGGAGCTGCGCAAGGTGGGGAGTGGTCGCCCGCGGGTCGTGCCCATTTTCGGCTCCGAGTTCGAGCTGACCTGCGAGGCGGTGATCGTGGCCATCGGCCAGGAAAAATATTCGGGCCTGCCGGCCGGGAGCGAATGGCAACTCAGCGGCGATGACGGCCGCACCACCCATCCGCGGTTGTTCGTCGTCGGCGACGCCCGCAGCGGCCCCTCGACGCTGGTCCAGGCCGTCGCCGACGGCTGCCGGACCGTGGACCGCATCATGGAGGAGAGCGGGCGAACGATGCGCGCCGCCGAGACCGCGCCGCTTTCCGGCCTGGACTGGCCGGCGCACGCTCGCCACCGCTTGCGGCGCGAGCCCGTACCACCGGAGCGGGCGGCGGCGCCCAACCCCGACCTTTTCGCGGCCCCCGCCGGGCTGGACGCCGCCGCGGCGCGGCGGGAGGCCGAACGCTGCTTCCATTGCGACGACCTCTGCCTCCTGTGCGTCGGAGTCTGCCCCAACCGCGCCCTGGTGGCCTTCGAGACCGTGCCCGGCCGCTGGCCCGTCCTGCTCGGCGCGAGGTACAAGGGCGAGATGGAGCTCTCGGTGGCGGGCGTGTTCGAGCTGCGCCAGAAATACCAGTTGGTTCATGTCGTCGACCTTTGCAATGACTGCGGCCACTGCGCCACCTTCTGCCCCACCGCCGGCGCTCCCCATAAGGACAAGCCCCATTTTTTTCTGCGCCAGAAGGATTTCGAGCGGGCCGCGGAGGGTTTTTTTCTCAAACCGCCCGCCCCCGGCGGCCCCCGGGTCCTGCAGGCCCGCTTGGGCGGAGAGCTGCAGCAGCTGCGCCGCTACCCGGACCACCTCGACTTCGAGAACCGCAACTGCCTGCTGCGGCTGCGGCTCCACGATTTTTCCTACCTGGCCGCCGACTGGCGTCGTGAGGCCGATCCCGCATTCGACGGGCGCCTCCTGGCGCAGATGGCCATGCTCCTGGAATTCCTTCCGCCATTTTTACAGGGAGACACCAGCGATGTGTGAAACCGCTTTCAACGAGCTGTGCCGGTCCCGGCCGGAATGGACGGGGGAAGAATACGCCTTCCTGAGCGATCGCGACATGCTCGAGTTTCACCGCTCGCTGCCCGGATACGAGCCGACGCCGCTGCGCTCGCTGCCGGCGCTGGCGGCCCGGCTGGGAGTGGGGGAGATCCACGTCAAGGACGAGTCGGTGCGCTTCGGCATCAAGGCCTTCAAGGCCCTCGGCGCCTCCTACGCCATGTACCGCTTTCTGCAGAAACGGTGGGCGGACCTCTTCGCCGAGTCCTTCGATCCAGCGAGCTTCCGCGACCCGGCTGCCCTGGAGAAGCTGGGTCTGTTCACCTTCTGCGCCGCGACCGACGGCAACCATGGCCGCGCCGTGGCCTGGACGGCGCGCCTGCTGGGGCAGAAAGCCGTGATCTACATGCCTGCCGACTCGGTCGCGGCGCGGGTGGAGAACATCCGCGCCGAGGGCGCAGAGGTGGTGCTCCTCGAGGGGACCTTCGACCGCTGCGTCGAGCGCTGCGCCGCCGATGCCGCGCATAACGGCTGGCAGGTGGTCTCCGATACCGCCTATCCCGGCTACCGCGACATCCCCGGCTGGATCCTGATGGGCTATACGACGATCTTCGCCGAGCTGGAGGGGCTGCTGCACGGGCCGATGAAGACCGGGGCCGACGCCGTCATCCTGCCCGCCGGGGTGGGAGGCCTGGCCGCCGCCGGCGCTTTTTTCTATAGCAGGCTCTACGGCCCCAAGCGCCCCTGCCTGATCTGCGTGGAGCCACTGTCGTCCGACTGCTTCCTGGAATCGGTGCGCCACGGCAAGGGGGAGCCGCTGCCGACCCGGGGCAATCAGACCTCGATCATGGCCGGCCTCAACTGCGGCATCCCCTCGCCCCTGGCCTGGCCCTTCCTGCGCGACGCCTTCCCCTTCTTCCTGGCCGTCGGCGACGAGTGGGCCGAGCGGGCCATGCGCCAGTACTACCGCCCCCTGAAGGACGATCCGCGCATCATCTCCGGTGAGTCGGGCTCCTCGGGCCTGGCGGCGCTGCTGGCGCTGGCCACCTCGGAGAAGCTTGCCGAGGTCCGCGGCCAACTGCCCCTGGGCCCCGATTCGCGAATTCTGCTGCTCAATACCGAGGGAGACACCGATCCGGAGAATTTCAGGAAGGTAGTCGAACCATCGTAACGCGTGACGCGTGACGAGGAAAGGCAATCGGCGCACGGTTGATGGTATAGGGCGGACGGTAGGCGAAAACACCGAATCCCAAGCACCCAATGGCAAATAAAGCCCAAGTTCCAAGTTCCAATCTCCAAAATAAACAAGTCATCTACCCGTTGACGAGTGCCGTTCTCTTCGTTTGGGTCATTGGGACATTGGAGCTTGGTGCTTGTTTGAAAACTGGTGCTTGGGATTTGGAATTTTCTTCCCTTGCGCCCTGTTCCCTTTGCCGAGTGCATCTACTTGTCACGCGTTACGTGTCACGCTTCCATTTGTGATACAATAATCAATGGACACGAAAACGGACCTCCACCTGCACACCCTCGTCTCCGACGGCACGTGCACTCCCCTCGAGATGCTCGAGGCCGCCAGGCAGTCGGGCCTGGAAACGATCTCGTTCACCGACCACGACGCCATCGGCGCTTACCGCCACTGGGGCGACCTCTTCGCCGCGGCCGAGGCGGCGGGGCTTGCGCTGGTCTCCGGCGTCGAGCTGGACGTCGAGTACCGCGGCGAGGAGATCCATCTGCTGGGCTACGGCTTCGCCCTGGAGGACGAGGCGCTCAACCGGCGCCTGCGCCTGGTCCAGGGCCTGCGGCGGCGCAAGGTGCTGCGCCAGCTCGAGGACATCAACCGCTTCTTCGGGAGAAAGGTGGTCGAGCGCCGCAAGGTCCTGCTCCCGCACCGCGACTCGCTGATGAAGCCGCACCTGGTCCATGCCATGCTCAACCAGGGGCTCTTCCCCGAGTACCGCGCGGCGGCCCAGTGGCTCTCGGCCAACGCCCAGGTGCCGATCCATGTCCCCAAGCTGACCATCGTAGACGCCATCAACATGATTGTCCATGCCGGCGGCGAGGCGGTGCTGGCCCATCCCGGATATATCGCCTGCGAGACCGAAATCAGCCTCGATGCCATGCTGGAGGAGCTCGTGCCCCTGGGCCTGGGCGGCGTCGAGGTCGACTACCCCTACCTGGGCACCGCCGAGGCCTTCGCCGATGCCGCCTCCGAGAAAGCCATGATCGACCGGCTGCGCGGGCTGGCGCAGCGCTTCAAGCTCAAGGCGACTCGGGGATCGGACGCCCATGACGCGGAAGCTTTGAAGAAGTTCGCGGAGAGGGTATAGAAGGTTCGAAGTTCGATGTTCGACGTTCGATGTTTAGGAACAGAACGAACCTTCGTGATGAGTGACAGGTAGCTGGTTATAGGAAAGAACAGACTGAACTTCAGGATGTTTGCGGGCAAAATTACCCTGAGTGATCAGCGGCCCGAAGGGCGCGATCCCCTTGTGGAGACGAAGGGCAACTTGCCCGCTAGCCGGAATACTACGAAATTCTTCGTAATTTAATGTTGACAGGGAGGAAAATCGATGCCATACTTATTACGACAATATTCGTAGTACGATAGAAGTCGTATGCAATGGAGGCGGACATGGGCGCGAAAAGGAAGGCCAGGCCGACGGCGGCCGAGCTGAAGATCCTGAACGTCATCTGGACGCACGGTCCCAGCACCGTGCGCTTCGTCAACGACAGGCTGAACGAGGAGAAGACACCCAAGGGCGGCGGCCGGACGATCGGCTACACCACCACGCTGAAGATCATGCAGGTCATGGCCGAGAAGGGGCTGCTTGAGCGCGACGAGAGCCGGCGCAGCCATTTGTACGGCGCCGCCTCGCCGCAGCACCAGGTGCAGCGGCTGCTCGTGGACCGGTTGCTGCAGACGGCCTTCGGCGGCTCGGCGCTGAAGCTGGTCATGCAGGCGCTGGGCGGCCACAAGGCCAAGCCCGAGGAGATCGCCCGTATCCGCGAACTCCTAGACCGCATGGAAGGAGGCCGACGATGAACCTCGCCACGCAGTTGTTTTCGGAAAGGATCGTCGCCGCCCTGGGCTGGACCCTGTTCCATTCCCTCTGGCAGGGAGCCCTGGCCGCCCTGGCCTTCGCCGTCCTCCTCTACTTCACCCGTCGCGCCAGCGCCCGCCTGCGCTACGGGCTCGGACTGCTGGTCCTGGCGCTGACCCTGCTGCTGTCGCTGCTCACTTTCCGGACGCACTACTCCGCGTTCGGCGCCGTTCCTACGATAGAATTAGCCGGCAGCGCCGACCGCGCCGATATCGGCGCGGGGAGCATCGCCGCCGCTTCCGCCCGGCGGTGGCCATCGACGGCGCGGCGCGTCGCGTCCTTCTTCAGCGACTACTTCGGCCGCCACTTGCCGCTGATCGTCACGCTCTGGCTGCTGGGCGTCCTGTTCCTGAGCCTGCGCCTCACCGGCAGCATGCTCTATCTCCAGCGCTTGAAATACGTTCAGAGCCGTCCGTTGCCGCCGCCGTGGCCCGGGCGGCTGCAGGCGCTGGCCGTCCGGGCCGGGCTGCGGCGGCCGCTGCGGCTGCTCGAGTCGCTGCGCCTGAAAACGCCGGTGGTCGTCGGCCATCTCAAGCCGGTGCTTCTGGTGCCCGCCGGCCTGGTCGCCGGGCTCCCCGCCGACGAGGTGGAGGCGCTGCTGGCCCACGAGCTGGCCCATGTCCTGCGCCGCGACTACCTGGTTAACGTGCTGCAGAACCTGGTCGGAATCATCTTCTTCTTCCATCCCGGCGTGCGCTGGATCTCGTCCTGCGTGCGCCGGGAGCGCGAGCACTGCTGCGACGACTTCGCCGTTGCGCTCTGCGGCGACGCCCGCGACTACGCCCGCGCCCTGGCCCGCCTGCAGGCTGGCGGCCCCCGTCCCGAGCCGGCGCTGGCCGCCCTGGGAAGGCCGCAGCGGATGCTGCGGCGCATCGCCCGCCTGCTGGCCCGGCCACGCCTGACGCACGATTTCCGCGAGGGCTTCCTGAGCGCGCTGCTGCTGGTGCTCGGCCTGCTGGGCATGCTGAAACTGGCCACGGCGGCGGGCGGAGTCCCCTCCGCGCCTGTCGGCGCCGCGCCGGCTGTTGAGGCTGCTCCTGCGGAACCGGGATTGCCGGCAGCGGAGGCCCAGACAGAAAGACGCTTCGCGCTGGTCTCCTTCGTTCTCGAGGCGGAGGGCCTTGTCCGATTGGTCGGCAGGGAGGAAGCCGAAGCCGGCGGATCGCCGCCGGCGGCCGGAACCTGGCTTGTGGACGAAAGCGATGGCCAGGTGATTTGGTACATGGACCTGGCGTCCAGGGCGCGGGAAAGCGGCGGATCGTTCAGCGAGGAGGTGTCCCTCGGGCGCGGCGCTTATTCCTGGTACCGACCGGCCGGCTGGAAGGCCACGATGCAATGGAAGCGCGCCCGGGGCTCGAACTGGGAGCCGCTGACGATGTTCGCCGACGGTAGGGACCATATCCTCAGGCGGCACCGTGCCGACGTGGAACTGCTGAAGAAAAAGGAGGAGGAGGAGCGCGAACGGTTACGGGCGGAGCGTGCCGAGCAGGATCGGCAGCGCGATCTCATCGAGGCGGAGCAGGAGCAAAAAGAGGAGGTACTGCGCAAGAAGGAGGAGGAGCTGCTGGCCCTGGAGGGGGCCGAGCGCGAGCGGAAGGAAGAAGAGCTGAAAAGGCTCCAGCAGGAAATGGCAATCCAGGAAGCGGCCCGAGACCGGCTGAGGGAGGAAGAGCAGCGGCTGCGCGCCGAGGAGCTTAGAACCAGGGATCTGGTGCGACGGAAGGAACTGGAGGAGAAGCGGCTGCGCCTGGAGGCGGAGCGGCTGCGCCGCGAGGAAGCGCGGCTGGGCGAGGAAGACCAGCGCCTTCGGGACCTGGAACGGCTGGCGCGGGCCGAACAGGAGCGGGCCAAGGAACTGGAAGCGCAGGTGAAGAGATTCATGGCCGAACTGGTCGCCGCCGGGCTGGTCGAGGAAGGGAAAAAATTCGAGATCAAGCTGTCCGCCTCCTCCCTGGTGATCAACGGCAAGAAACAGCCGGCCGCCGCCCACGAGCGGATCAAGAAGTCCTACGAATCCCTGACCGGCAGGAAGCTCGACGAGAAAAAGTCGGTCACGATCGTCAACAATGAGAACTAGCGCGAGCGCTTGAGGAAGGAAGTCGGGAGAGAGTGGTTAGTAGACAGTAGACAGTAGGCATAAGGCAGTAGTCAGAAGACAGAAGGCAGAAGTGGAGGGCGAGGACAGAAGAGACATCGTGCCCGAGTGTTCCAGAGCTGAGGGATCAACGTGCCGAGCGAAGGCCAATCCGTTGCCGTCGTTCCTGACTCCCGTTCTGCATTTAGGATGAATATTTTGGGGAATTATGATAAAACATTTACATGAATCGGAGAAAATTTCCGTGGGGCATTTTTGCGGTTCTGTCATGGTGCGCTCTTTTCCCGGCGGCGGCAGGCTCGGTTCCCGCCCGGGGAGGGAGCGAACCGACGGCCGGTGAGCTCGCCCTCCTCGCTGGCACCTGGTCCGGTCACGGGGCGGGCGAGGAGGTGCGTTTCAGGGACAAGAACGGGCTGCTGACCCTGACGGTCAAGCACAAGACCGAGTTCGTCTTTCACGTCGACGAGAACGGCAGGATCGCGGGCGAGGGGACCATCGAGTACGGCCTGGAGAAGAACACCTCCGGCCTGGACGACCTGGTGGCCGGCGTGCACGCGCTGATGGGGCTGGCCCAGGTCCCGAGCACGGGCGTCCAGGGCCCCCGCGGCGACTTGGCAAAGAAGATCGGCGAGCACGCGACCGATGTCAAGGGCGTGACCAAGATCCAGTACGACGCCCCGCACCTGAAACACGGGCCGGAGGTCCGCCATTTCAAGTTCACAGGAACGATCCGCCGCGGCACCCACCGGAACCGGGAAGGCAAGGAGGCCGAGGCCTTCCTAATGACGCTGGACGACGTGCTGAATTTCACCCGCATGGGCGGGGAGCCCGACAACACCCTGGTCGCCGAGTACGAGGTCAACAGGGTGAAGACCGAGGCCGACTTCCCCTGCTGGTCTCCCTTCATCGAGGGAGCCGGCGTCGTCCGCCGGGGGCCGGGCGACATCCACGTCGCCGAGTTCCAGCAGCAGGGGAGCCACCGCCAGGGCAAGCGCGTCTGGGAGGAGTACGGCTACGTCTGGCTGGCCCGCCAGGTCGCGCCGGCCGAGAAATAGCCGGGGCGGGATGCCGTCCCCCCGCGCCGCTCCTCAGGGGCACACGCGTAGAATGGGATATTAAGTCGGTACGAGAGGAGGCTGAAAATGGGCGCTCAGGATTGGCATTTTGACATGGAGGCAAATTCCTCCGGCAACTTCGTGAACATCCGGCACACGACCTGCGGGGCGGTCACCCGCTTCAACTTGGATTCGGCCGTGGCGGGCTCCACGCATCGCTGCGTCTGCGGCGCCGGCGTGCTTCTCTCCGCCGAATCGCTCAGCATGCTCAAGCAGGCACTCGCCCAGGCCAAGAAGTTCGCGAAGAAATAAGGATCGTGGCGGCAGGGAGGATCAGTCCCCGGACGGGGGCGGATCGGGATCGGTCGCCTTCTTGAGCTTGATGTGCAGGGTGGCCGACTGGTCGGCACTGAGTTGGATGCCGCTGGTCACGAAGGCTTGGTAGCCCTCCTTTTCGAAGCTGGCCTGGTAGAAGCCCGGCTCCAGGGAGAGAACGCGTAATTTCCCTATTCCCTGAATCTTGACAACGCCGCGCGCCTTGGGTACAGTGGGCTTCCGCGAAGGAGTGCGAGGATGGACCTGCATATCCTGTTCTTCGTGCTGGTCGGATTCGTGACTCAGCTCATCGACGGCGCCCTGGGCATGGCCTATGGCGTCAGCTCCAACACCTTCCTGCTCAGCATTGGCGTGCCGCCGGCCTCGGCCAGCGCTAGCGTCCACCTGGCCGAGTGCATGACCACGGCCGTGTCGGGCCTGTCCCACTGGAGGCTGGGCAACGTCGACTGGCAGCTGATCAAGCGCCTGGCCGTTCCCGGGGTGCTGGCCGCGCCGCTGGCGGCGGTCGCTGCCCGCAAACTGCCCACCCGCATCCTGATGGTCCTGGTCGGGGCGCTGATCATCGGCCTGAGCGTGCGCACCATCCTGCTGACGCTCCGCTGAACCGGAACACATCGAAGCGGCTTGAAATTCCGCGGCCGCGGTGATAGGTTTCGGCCAAGGGGGAACGATCATGAGAATCCGCCGCAAGGTGTTGTGCCTGACGCTGGCCCTGGGCGCCGGCCTGCCTCTGCCGCCCGCCGCCCGGGGCCGGTTGCGCGATTACGGGATCGCGATCGGTGTGCTGGCGCCGGGGAAATGGAACGCCATCACCGACGTGGCCGGGGTGGCGGTGGGCCATCTCACCCTGGAGCGGGAGCCCGGCGTCCGCACCGGGGTCACCGTCGTTTTGCCGCACGGCGGCAACCTGTTCCGGCAGAAGGTGCCGGCGGCGATCCACGTGGGCAACGGCTTCGGCAAGCTGGTCGGCTCGACGCAGGTCGCCGAGCTCGGCAACATCGAGTCGCCGATCGCCCTGACCAACACCCTGAGCGTGCCCGAAGCCATGGCCGCCCTGGTCGAGCACGCTCTGGCGCAGCCGGGGAACGAGGAGGTGCGTTCGGTCAACGTGGTCGTCGGCGAGACGAACGACGGCTTCCTGAATGACATCCGCGCCCGGGCGCTGACGAAGGCGGACGTGCTGGCGGCGATCCGCGCCGCCGCTTCCGGCCCGGTGCCGGAGGGCAACGTGGGCGCCGGCACCGGCTGCGTGTGCTTCGGCTTCAAGGGCGGCATCGGCACGTCGTCGCGGGTGCTGCCGCCGCATCTGGGCGGCTACACGGTGGGCGTCCTGGTGCAGGCCAATTTCGGCGGCATTCTGAGCATCGGCGGCCTGCCGGCGGGAGAGATCCTGGGGCGGCATTACCTGCGCGGGGAGCTGGAGTCGGGGCCGGGCGACGGTTCCTGCATGATCGTCATCGCCACCGACGCGCCGCTGCTCGCCCGCAACCTGGAGCGGCTGGCCAAGCGGGCCATGCTCGGCCTGGCGCGCACCGGAGGCATCGCCGCCAACGGCAGCGGCGACTACGCCGTCGCCTTCTCCACCGCTGCGGCGCTGCGCGTGCCGACGGAGGGAAGGCCGCCCGGCGCTCCCGGGCGCGAGCTGGCGAACGATGCGCTGTCGCCTCTTTTCCTGGCGGTAATCGAGGCCACCGAGGAGGCCATCCTGAACGCCCTCTTCCAGGCGGAGGCCATGGAGGGATTCGCCGGCCACAGGGTGGAGGCGCTGCCGCTCGATAGGCTGCTGCCCCTCCTGCGCCGGGCGCAGGAGCAATAGTTGCAGTCCGAAGACATTTGCGCTCTTCCTGCCCTTATTCGTACTTGATGCTCTGCACGGGATTGGCCCGAGCCGCCCTCAAGGTCTGCCCGCCGACGGCAAGAAGGGCCATGGCCAGGGTGAGCAGGATGCCGAGGCCGAAGACCCACCCCGGGATCGGGATCTTGTAGGGATAGCTTGCCAGCCATTTGTCGGCCAGGATATAGGCCACGGGGCAGGCGAGCAGGTTCGCGACCATGATCCAGGCAAAAAATTCCCTTGAGAGCAGGAGGGCGATTCCCTTCGCCAAGGCTCCGAGAACTTTCCGGATGCCGATCTCCCTGGCGCGCTGCTCCACCATGAACGAGGCCAGTCCGAACAGCCCCAGGCAGGATATCAGGACGGCCAGCAGCGAGGCGGAGCCGACGAGCTTTTCCAGGCGTTCATCGGCCTTGAACATCCTGTCGAAATCCTCCTCGAAGAATGTGTATTCGAATGGCGCGTCCGGGAAGACCTTCCGCCAGGTCGATCGGACCGTCGCCAAAGACGCGGGAATATCACCGGCCGGCAGTCTTAGGACGGCATAGGTGACCGCTTCCGGGGCGGCGAACAGCGCCAGCGGCCCAATTTCACTTTGCAGCCTCCGGTAGTGGAAGTCCTTCATCACGCCGACAATGGTTCCCTGAAAGACCTTGAGGCCCGGCCGCCCGGAAAAGGCGAACCGTTTCCCGATCTCCTCGCCCGATTCCCCGGCCATCATCAGGAGGTGAAAGGCCATGTGGGCGTTCTCCTGGCAGTGGCCGACCCGGTTCTCCCAGGTCCAGTGGGCTGAGGCGAAGGGATCGTCTACTCCCACCCCCTCGTTGCTCCAGGCGTCGAACGACTCCTTGGCCACGTCATATCCGGACGCGTGCAGGCGGCCGCGCTCGTCGGTGACATCCTGGTTCAGCGAGGCGATGCGTTCATCGACCGTCCGCGTCACCCAGGCGGCGATGTCAATACGCCTCAAGCGGGATTGGGACAGGGCCTGCCTGGGCGGCCCGGGGTCCGGCGATCGGGCGGATGACCCGGAGCCTCATTTTTCCGGATTCAACCTGAACGAGGTGCAATAGGATCTGGGTCCGATCTTGATTTCATGGACCTCTTCCCCGTCGATCCGCAACTGGCATCTGCCGCCGCCCTCGCGGGAGAACAGGCATTGATAGCAGAAGGTGGTGAACTCCGGGTTGCGCCTGACCTGCTCGCGGACGGCGTGTTCCTTCCGTTTCTCGATTTCTCTGGTTTCGCCGACTCTCCGCTTTTTCAACTGACGGCGGATCAGATGGGCGACGAGAAAAGCCAGGTACAGGAAAAGCATGCCCGGCAATTTCAGCCGTTGGACGAGGGGAACAAAGGCGATCATCCCCGCCATGGCGCTGCCGAGGACGATCAGCAAAAAGCCGTGGTTCGCGCCCAGGTAGGCGATCTTCAGGGAAAAGAGAAAGCTGACGATATACACCAGGAATGCGGCCTCGTTCTGGGCGAAATAGAACAGGGGAAAAAACAGGGACAAGGCGATCAGCGAGCACAGGCCGATTTTTTTCAGGTCGCTTTTCAGGTCGGCCGAGGCATCGCTGACGCCGAGACGGTCGGCGACGAGGACGCCAACGAGCGCCGCGGCCACGTGCCAGACATACAGGGCGGCGGCGAAGGCGATGTAAACTCCGGCCGGGGCGGCCTTGACGATCTGCAGCTCCATCATCCCCGCATTCTATACCAGCCTGAAAGGAAAGGCCATGGGTGCAGCGCAGGAACTGGGACCGGGCCTGGGAATGAGGAGTTCATATCGGCGCTGCCTGAACATGGTCAAGAACCGGCCCCGGCAGCAACCAGCTTCCGGATCGCCTGGATAACGGCCTCGGGCCGATCCGCCTGGATGAAGTGCCCGCTCCCAGGGACGGTCTCCTGCTCGCCGCGGCCCGATTCCCGCGCGATCTCCAGATGGAGTTCCCGCCAGATGCGCCAGGCTCTCCTTTCGTGGGGGGCAGCGGTTTCCGCTTCGCTCCGCGTCAGGACCACGAGCGGGATATCCCCGAGGGGCCGCTCATTCAGCGCCCGCCTGGCAGAGCGCGCCTCGGCGAAGCTCGCCTCGATGGCGATGGCTTCCCGGTACAGGGCGTCGACCCAGGAGCTGCGGAAGCCGGCCGCCCGCGCCATGGGCCGCAGTTCCGCCGGCAGCAGCGGCGAGGAAGCTTCACCCAGCGGCATATTCAGCAGGCGCAGCAACCCGAGGCGGGATCCCAGGCGGGCCAGGCGCAGCATGCGGATGAACGATGGGTCCAGCTGCGCCGACGGCGGCAGGCGGACGGATTGCTCTTCGTGCGCCGGATCGACCAGCACCAGGCCGGCCACTTCGCCGGGAAAGCGGAAGGCGTACAGGCGGACGTTTAGCCCGCCGATGGAGCTGCCCACAAGGATGTAGGGAGGCTTCACCCCCGCATTCTTGAGCAGGGCATGCAGTTCCTCCGCCGCCTTGGAGCTCGTTCGCGGCCCCAGCCCTGGCTCGCTCCAGCCGCTTCCAGCCCGGTCGTAGGCGCAGGCCTCGGTGAACGCCGCGACCCGGGGCTGCACCAGGCTCCAGGCCAGGTGCGAGGCTCCCATGGGCGAGTCGAAGACGACGGCGGGACTCCCCCGGCCCAGGCGCAGGATATGGAGCCTGTGGCCGCCGACGTCGACCATCCGCCCGGGTGGGGGGAATCTCCTGTCGCCAATGCGGCTGGCGACCTGCTGACAGATGAACCCAGAGAGCAACGCTGTGAGAACGAGGAGCAGCACGGCGATGAATATTCTTTTGATCCAGCGAAAACACCGGCGCCAGGGGCCGGGACGGACAGGTGGAATCATGACGGCGGTCATCCTTTCCCCACCGCGCCTAAATGTGCTTGCGCATGCCCAGGGAGACGGCGACCCAGGCGACGGTCAGCAGGGAGAAGCCGGTGATGGCGGGGATCAGTGCCTCGCTGATGCCGCCCAAGAACAAGGCGGCGAGAGGGGTGCCTTTGCCGCCTTCTAACTCCCAGGAAATGTTCGACAGGGTGACGGCCAGGCCGATCACCACGCCGACGATGCTGGCGTAGGTGGTTGCGACCGAGAGGGGGCGGATGAAGCACAGCTTCACCTCTGTGGGCTTCAGCATGAAGGACATGGATACGCCGACCGTGAAAATCCCCAGCGCCAGGATAATTAATGTGATGACGATTCCCAAGATCATGTTCAGCTCCTTTATATCGATTTGTACTTGCATAACGCCGGAGACGGCCGGATCGTGACAAAATCCGGTCACAAAAAAACGGGAAATTCGTTATAATGATCGAAGGGAGTAAAATTGGCCGGCGAACCAGACCCTGAGATCGTTCTCAAGCTGCGCAAAGGTGACGCTTCCGCCCTGCATGAGGCGTACCGCCGCTTCCAGCCGCGGATCTTCTCCTACCTGGCGAGGCTTTCCGGCCGCCACGAGGTGGCGCAGGACCTGTCCTCGGAGGTATGGTGCCGCGCCGTTGCCAAGCGGCACACGCTCCGTCCCGACAGCCAGCTGCTGCCCTGGCTCTTTACCATCGCTCGCAACCTGTTCTTCAGCTACTGCCGCTGGCGGCGGCGGGACGAACACTACTTGAACGAGCTGGAGCTGGTCCATGGCCGCGTCGATCCGCCCCCGACGCCGCTGGAGGTGACCCTGAGCAGCGAGCAGGAGGCCTTGCTGGAGGAGGCTCTGCAGCGCCTCCCCCAGAGATATCGCGACGTCCTGATCCTCGTCGGCATCGAGGGACTCTCCCACGAGCAGGCGGCGCAGGTCTCCGGGATCCGCTGCGAGGCCGTGCGCAAGAGATTCTCGCGCGGCGTCCAGCTCATGAAGGAAGCCATACCCCGGGCGGGAAAAGCGATGAATGGAGGAGGAGCATCATGAACGAGCTCGGAGCATCCCCGGACTGGCTGCCGGCCGACGAGTTGCTGCGGGAGCGGTTGTCCCGGCTGCGGCCCCTGGTCCCCCGAAGTGGAGGCGATCCCGCCGGCGAGGATCGGCTTCTTCGCGACCTGCAGGAGAAGTGCCTGAGGAAGGCCGGGCCGTTGCGGCTCCTCCAGGAAGCTCTCGGCGACCGCTGGGAGGCGGTTGCCGTCCTGGTCCTGCTCTGCCTGCTGGGGCTGGACCTGGTCCGCATCATTCGCTGGCTGCTGGGCTGAGCGTGCGCCAATTTCGATTCCCTGCCGCCATGAATGGAATCCACTGCAGATGGCGATCGCTTCTTTTTTTTTGCTTGACAGGGTGGCCCAGCCTGAATAGTGGGGAATTTTCCAAAAAAGAGGATGCACATGATGCGTGAGCGAACTGCCAGGACTTCGCGTTGCATTATGAGAAAGAAAAATGATAGTTAACAATTTCGAGCGATTGCCTGCGCTCTTCCCGCCTTACGCGTAACATATAACGATAGTTCGGAGATATTCTATATCTTGTTCTGGGCTACCAACCTGGCAAAATGCTCGAATGACCGATCAAACGTGCGCTCGGCCTCGCGGGGGAAGCAGCAGGCGGGCAGCTCGCGGCTGCGCAGGTGAAAGGACAGGCAGTCGCAGCAGCTCCCCTTGCGTGAGCAGGGCTCGTAGGTGCAATTGCAGCTTTTCAGGTTGTTTTCGTGCTTGCATTCCATGGTTTGATTCCTCGCGCGGGCCGGAGATGGCTCGCGGGTTGGGATCGGGATGACGGCGGAGTCAACGCTCCCGCCCACCGGCCAGCAGGCGCGCGTAGAGCCGGTCGGCGAGCCAGCCGTAGAAGAGGAACAGCAGCAGCACCAGGCCCAGCGTCAGCGCGGCGTACCAGGGCCAGGCGCCGGGGCGCCGCTTCAGCAGCATCCAGGCCACGCTGGCCGCGAACGGCAGCGCTCCCAGCACAAAGCACCGGGCCGCCGCCTGCCGGGGAAAGAGGCGGTGCAGGCGCGGCAGGAGCAGGGCGAACAGCGCGCCGGCGACCAGGCCGAGGAGAACCGGCTCCAGGAAGCCGCGCAGCGTGACCGGAACCGCGGGGGCCTTCAACGCGGCGGCCAGGAGCCAGGTCGCCAGGCGTCCCAGCACGCCGAGCACCAGCAGGCCGGCGACGGCCCCGGCCAGCAGCGCGCCCAAGGCTGCGGGCATCCCTTTTTTCTCGTTCTTTTGTTCCATCAATCAATTATAGAGGAAAGGCCCGATGCACCGCAAGCGCGGCCGGCGGGATCCCGGGCAAAGACCACAGAGATCCATGCGGGGGAGAAAGGCGAGGCCTCGCCTTTTAGTTCACGCTTCTCGTCTGTGCCCTTCCAAGGCTGGATGCCGTTCAATTGCGAAGCCGGTATCTTTTCCGCAAGCATTCCCTGGGAGATGCGAAATGCTCCTGCGACTGGAACGATCTCGAGCAGATCTACTGAGAGGCTTTCTCCTTGCGCAGGGCAAAATAACCGAAGCCCACAGTGAAGAACAGGTACACGAAGGCGATTCCCCAGCCCAGCGCGTTGAGGGTCCCGTTCAGCAAGAACACCAGGGTGAGCGCGAGGCCGATGGCATCGTAGACGAACAGGTTCCATACGATCGCCTTGCGTGCCACGCTCTCGGCAGCGTTCCTGGCCAACCAAGTCATCAGCAGGATGCCCACCATGGCCGCCCCATACTCGCGGGCGGTCAGGGCCGCACCGGTGCCGTAGGCGGTTCCCAGCAAGCCCAGGATCCAGGCCGGTAAGAACAGCAGCACGGGCCCGAAGCCCAGGCAGACGAACGCTTTGATGATCATCAAGGTCTTGAATTGCATTTTTCCTCCCTTGAATTATAAAGCCATCATATTCCTAAAGGCGTGCGATTGCAACAGGGGAGGCCGCCCTTGACTTCGGGGGCCGGGTCGGCTAAGGTTAGCGGCGGAGGCGCCCGCTGCGCCTCCAGCCGGGAGCATCGAAACGATGGATGGAGCCTCCGCCCTGTTCTTCAGCTTCTGCCTGCTGGGCCTTTTCCTCCTGCTCGGCAAGGCCCTGCGCGTCGCCGTGCGCCTCTTCCAGCTGATCTACCTGCCGGTCTCGATCCTGGGCGGCTTCATCGCCCTGGCCTGCGGCCCCTACCTGCTCGATATTCTGCCCGCCTGGGTGGGGCGCGAGTGGGCGCAGCTCCCCGGGCTGCTGATCAACTTTGTGTTCGCCAGCCTCTTCCTGGGGGTGGCGCTCCCGGGGGCGCGGGCCCTCTGGAACCAGGGCGGGGCGCAGCTTTGCTTCGGCATGGTCGTCGGGCTGGGGCAGTACGCCGTGGCCCTGCTGCTCACCGCCCTGGTGCTGACGCCGCTCTTCGGCGTGCCCCCGGTCTTCGCCTGCATCCTGGAGATCGGCTTCTCCGGGGGCCACGGCACCGCCGCCGGCATGGCCGGGGTCTTCCGCGAGGTAGGCTTCCCGGCCGGCGCCGCCCTGGGGCAGATGTCGGCCACCGTGGGCATCATCACCGCCGTGGTCGGCGGCATCCTGTTCATCAACATCGCCCTGCGCCGGGGCTACCGCAC
>JAFGST010000242.1 GCA_016934475.1 Candidatus Aminicenantota bacterium
ATGGAGATGTTCGGCTACGCCTCGGTGCTGCGCACCGTCTCCAGCGGCCGCGCCAGCCATTCCATCGAATTTTTACACTACGCGCCGCTGCCCAAGTCGATCGAGGAGAAACTCCTCAGCGACCTGCGCGAAAAAAAGTCCGAGAAAAAATAAGCCGCCCCGTCAAGGACTGGACCTAATTCTCGTTCCTACTTTTGGGAGACACGGAAAAGGTTTTCATATCTCTTTTCAACTTTGAATCCTTTTTGCGTAAATTGATCCACATCGCTCTCCGTGCAGAATACCGCCAAATGTTCCGGCAAATATTTGCGCTGCTCGATCAGGTAAAGCTTGCCATTATGTGTTACGTAGTTTTCGACATCGTTCATGAACTCATGGAACACAACATAGAGATTGGATTTTTTTTCAATTCCCTCTCCCAAAAGATAATAATGGAAGATTTCCAAATAGCCATAATCAGGCGCCACAAAGACCGCGTCTTTTCCCATCACCTTGAGCATTTCCTTGACCTTTTCCGATCTTTGGATTTTCTCCGGTTGAGTGAAAAACTTGTTATAATGAAAATTAATCCCCAGAAAACAGATTAGCATGAACACAATGAAAGCATAAAATATCCTTTTGATTTTTGGCGAAACTCGATCATGGATCGCTTGGCTGCCAATTCCGATATAAATGGCATAAACAAAGTAGGAAGGGATAAAATAGGACGAGATGTCCCTAATATTATAATTAATTGCAAAAATCAAATTGCAAACAAAGCACAACAACATAAATAAATTGTATTTTTTTATTTTTAATTTTGCCATTCCAACAATCCCCAGAGGCACCAACAGATAAAAGAATTCAATAAAAAAACCGTTTAGGAACTTAGGAACTTTTTTAAATATCACCTCCAGAAGTGATGACGAAAACATCTGCAGTTTCCAGGCCGAACCCGTGGCGAACGATACAAACGATCTGAAATCAAAAACCTGAGCATGCAGGAAAATGGCATGGGGATCATAATAACGCCAGAAAAGGTAAGCATACTGAAGAATCCCAACAGCAACAGAAAATATGACCCAAGCGATTTTAATTGGATCAGAAAACACCTTCCTGTCGGTCGCCATGGTCAAATAAAAGATCCCCGGCAACAGCACCAGCATCGTCAGATGGTTGCCGAACGAAATGGCATAAATAAATGTGGCAATATAAAAATGGCGGTTTTTTTGGATTCAGACCATTTTAAAAAATAGTAAAGAACGACCGCAACAAAAAAGAGATGAAAAGTATAGATTTCCGCCAATATAGACTCTTTCCATAGCGACCGGGTAAAACCAAAAATCAGAGTGGTTAAAAACGATATCGTCTCATTGATTTTAAAAACAGCAGGATTCTAAATAAAACAAGCAGTGCCAAGATCGCAAACAACGCCGTTAGCAAGTTTACTTTCCAAGCCAGGTTCCCGAAAGGAAGAATCTTTACAAAGCCATGACTGAGAATGGTAAACAGGGGATATCCTGTTGTATGCGCAGTTCCAAGAACTTTACCGACAAACTGAAACCGGGCACTGTCACAAGCAAACAGGACGGTGCCAGGATAAAGTGTCAGCAGATAAAAAAGGCCAGGAAAAAAAACAACAATAAACTAAGATGGAAGCGATTAGTCGATATCATTCAGGAATCTCTTTTCAAGAAATGCTGCCCCAAAGCCGGACGGCGTTTACCACTGCTGATTGATCCAAATATAAAATGACACGCTCATTCTCCAGCTTTATTTAAAGCCAAATCACTTTCAGAAAAGCCATTTATTACCCCTCACCCGAGTTTAGGGTGGGAGCTGAAAAAAGTCAAGAAAAACAAGGTATCTCCGGGATCAATCTCAACAATGACCTTGTAGTTAAAGCCGCAGGGCCGAAACTCTTCCCGAATACAGGCGACAAGTTTCATAAAAAAGGTAAAAAGGTCAACGGCTCCATTCCGCTCATGGAGATGTTCGGCTACGCCTCGGTGCTGCGCACCGTCTCCAGCGGCCGGGCCAGCCACTCCATAGAGTTCCTGCAGTATTCGTCCCTGCCCAAGTCGATCGGGGAAAAGCTGCTGGCCGAGCTGCGCGAGAAAAAAGCCGAGAACAAGTAATCCCGGCGTGCCCGGTGCCGCCGGGCGCCCCTGCGGTCTTTTCCTAAAACAGGCCGTCGAAACCGTCGCCGTGGGCATAAACGCCCATGGCGCGGAACTTGGCGTAGCGGCGCTGCATCAGCGTCTCCGCGTCCACAACCAGCAGTTCCTTCAGGGCGGCGGCGATCGTCTTGCGCGCCTGGACCATCGTCTCGCCCGGGCGCTCGTGCGCCCCTTCCCCGGGCTCGGCGACGATGCCGTCGATCACTCCCAGCTTCAGCAGGTCGACGGCGCGCAAGCGCAGGGCTTCGGCCGCCGCCGGGGCCTTGCCGGAGTCCTTCCAGAGGATGGAGGCGCAGCCCTCGGGGGAGATGACCGAGTAGATGGCGTTGGCCAGCATGTAGATGCGGTCGGCCACACCGATGCCCAGGGCGCCCCCCGATCCCCCTTCCCCCGTGACCAGCGCGACGATCGGGACCCGCAGCCCGGACATTTCGTAAAGGTTGGTGGCGATGGCCTCGGCCTGGCCGCGTTCCTCGGCGCCGACGCCGGGGTAGGCGCCGGGAGTGTCGATCAGGGTGATGACCGGCCGGCCGAAGCGCTCGGCCTGCCGCATCAGGCGCAGGGCCTTGCGGTAGCCCTCCGGGTGGGCCATGCCGAAGTGACGGCGGATGTTGTCCTGGACGCTGCGCCCCTTCTGGTGGCCCAGGATCGTTACCGGGATCGATTCAAAGAAGCCGATGCCGCCGATGATGGCCGGATCGTCGGCGAAGCGGCGGTCACCATGCAGCTCCACGAAATCGTGCACGAGGAACTCGATGAAATCCCGGCTGGTCGGCCGCTTGGAGTGCCGGGCCAGCCTGACGATGTCCATGGCGGTCTTCATGACAGCGGCTTCTCCTTGGCCGGCATCCTCTGGGGGAAGGGCCTCGTGCGATGGATTTTCAGCACACGGACCAGGGTGCTTTTCAAGTGCTTGCGCGGCACCACGATGTCCAGCATTCCCTTTTCCAGGAGGAAATCGGCGGTTTGGAAGCCGGGCGGCAGCTTCTGGCCGATGGTCTGCTGGATGACGCGCGGCCCGGCGAAGCCGATCAGGGCCCCGGTTTCGCCGATGCTGACATCTCCGAGCATGGCGAAGGAAGCCGTGACGCCGCCGGTGGTCGGGTCGGTGAGGATGGTGATCAGCGGCTGGCGCCTCTCATGCAGCCGGCGAACGGCCGCCGCCGTCTTGGCCATCTGCATCAGGGAGAGGATGCCCTCCTGCATGCGCGCCCCCCCGGAGGAAATGACCATCACCACGGGCAGGCGGCGGTCGGCGCCATGCTCCAGCAGCCGGGCGATCTTCTCCCCGACCACCGAGCCCATGGACGCCATGATGAATCCGGGGTCCATGATCGCCAGGGCCAGCGCCATGCCGCCGATCTCGGCGCTGCCGGTGACCACCGCCTCCCAGCCGCTCGCTGCCTGCGTCGCCGCCTCGAGTTTCTGCCGGTATTGGGGGAACTCCAGCGGGTCCAGGCTCTTCAGGTTGGCGAACAGGGGCCGGAACGTCCCCCGGTCACACAACTGCCGGATCCAATGGGGCGGATCGAGGCGGGAGTGGTGGCCGCAGCGCGAGCAGACGTAGTGGGCGCCCTTGAAGAACGAGATGAAATGGGTGGTCTGGCACTGCGGGCATTGGACGAACAGCCGGTTCAGCATGCGTTGGCTACCTCCTCGGCCGTAATCCTGCGGATGAAATCGGTCGTATAGGCGCCGCGATGAAACTCCGGATGCCGGACAATACGCTGGTGGAAGGGGATGGTGGTCGCCACGCCCTCGATGATGAACTCGTCCAGCGCCCGCTGCAGCCTGAGGACGGCGTCCTTGCGCGTCTCGCCCCAGACCACGAGCTTGGCCAGGAGCGAATCGTAGAAGGGCGGGATGGCGTAGCCGGGATAGACGCCGGAATCGACGCGCACGCCCGGGCCCCCAGGGACGATGTACTGGCTCAGCGTCCCGGTTTGCGGCAGGAATCCCTTTTGCGGGTCCTCAGCGTTGATGCGGCACTCGATGGCGTGCCCGCGCCGGACGATCTCCTCCTGACGCAGCGGCAGCCTTTCCCCGGCGGCCACGCGGATCTGCCATTGCAGGAGATCCACGCCGGTGATCATCTCGGTGACCGGGTGCTCCACCTGGATGCGCGTGTTCATCTCGATGAAGAAGAATTGGCGGCTGCGGCCGTCGTAGATGAACTCGATGGTGCCGGCCGAGTCGTAGCGCACCGAGCGGGCGGCCGTCACGGCGATCTCGCCCATGGCCGCGCGCGTCGCCTCGGTCAGGACGGGCGAGGGGGCCTCCTCCAGCAGTTTCTGGTATCGCCGCTGGATCGAGCAGTCGCGCTCGAACAGGTGCACGACCTGGCCGTGCTTGTCGCCCAGCACCTGGATCTCGATGTGCTTGGGGTCCTGGATGAATTTTTCCAGATAGACGCCGGAGTCGCCGAAGGCCTGCTGGGCTTCGTTCACCGCCGCGTGGAACGCGTTTTCCAGCTCCCCACCGTCGCCGACGATGCGCATGCCGCGTCCGCCGCCGCCGGCGGTGGCCTTGATCACCACCGGGTAGCCGATCTCGGCGGCGAGCGTCCGGGCCTCGGCCAGCGATCCGAGCACTCCCTCGGAACCGGGCACGGTCGGCACCCCAGCCTCCTTCATCAGGCGCTTGGCCGTGGCCTTGTCGCCCATCTTGCGGATGGCCTGCGGCGCGGGCCCGATGAAGGTAAGGTCGAGCGCCCGGCAGGCCTCGGCAAAGCTGGCGTTCTCGGCCAGGAAGCCGTAGCCGGGATGGATGGCGTCGGCGCCGGTGGACTGGGCCGCCGCCAGGATGTTCTGGTAAAAGAGGTAGCTGTCGGAGAGGGGCGGCGGACCGATGCAAACCGACTGGTCGGCGTAGCGCACGAACAGGGCGTCACGGTCGGCCTCGGAAAAGACGCCCACGGTCTGGATCCCCAGCTCGCGCGCGGCGCGGATGACGCGCACGGCGATCTCGCCGCGATTGGCGACCAGCAGCTTGCGGATCACGGCTTTCAGGACGGCTCCTCGATGCGGAAGAGAACCTGGCCGAATTCCACCGTCGCGCCGTTGCGGGCGCAGATCTCCCGCACGATGCCGCGCACCGGGCTCTCGATCTCGTTCATGATCTTCATGGCCTCCACGATGCACAACTTGTCGTTGACCTCCACCCGGTCGCCCTCCTCGATGAACGGCGCGGCGTCGGGCGCCGGGGCGCGGTAGAAGGTGCCGACCAGCGGTGCCTTCACCTCGTGCAGCTCCGGCTTGTCCGGGGCATCCTCCGGTTCTGCCGCCGACGCGACGGGTTCGCAGGTGCCGTCCGCGGCCGCAACGGCCTCGTCGATGCCCGGCAGGCTCTGGTGCGGGAACGCCGCCGGCTGGCCCTCCCTTTTCAGCGTGACCTGGTAACCGCCGTCCTTGATCGTCAGCTCGGTCAAGTCGTATTTTTTCAGCCATTCCAGCAGCTTCTGCACGTCCATGTTCTTACCCTTCATCGCGCCTCCTGATGCCGGCCGCCGCCGGCGCCCGACGACATGCCCGTCAGCGCGCCGTCCGATTATTTACCTGAAAAATCCGGGCCGAAACCGATGGGGGCATTATAACTTACTTCGGACAAACAATAAACCCGTATCGTTAATTTTCACTTTTTTCTTCTCGGGGCAACCAATCGCGGCATTGGCTGGGGGGGAATCCCTGCCACAGAAAAGGACTTCCCCAGCGAAGAACCGTCGAGCGCGCAGACTCTCTTTGTTATTGAGGTTCCGCGAGCGCTTTTCCTCCTTTTTCCAGCTCCTGGCGCACGGCGCGGCAGATCTTCTCCATGATGAAGGGCTTTTGCACATAGCTGCCGGCCCCCAGTTCCAGCGCCTGCCGGGCACGCTCGGTTTCGGCGAAGCCGCTGACGATGATGACTTTTTGCTCCGGGTTCTTCTCCCGGATCCGCCGGTAGGTGTCCAGGCCATCCATGCCCGGGTCCATGATCATGTCCAGGATGACCAGGTCGACGGCATGGCGGTCGAGATGGCTCAGCGCCTCCTCGCCGCTGGCGACGGTCCGCACGCGATAGCCCGCCTTGTCCAGCATGGCCGCCAGCACGTCGCGCTGCTCCGTCAGGTCGTCGACCACCAGGACGGATTCGCCCCTGCCCATGAACCTTTCCAGGGGAACCTGGGGCTGGTCCAGACCCCGGCTCTCCCTGGTGGCGGGGAAAACCAGGGTGAAGGTCGTTCCCCTTCCCTCCTGGCTCTGCACGTCGATGAAGCCGTTGTGATCCTTGACCGTTCCCCAGACGACGGCCAGTCCCAGGCCGGTCCCGCTGCGGCCCATCTTCTTTTTCGTGTAGAACGGCTCGAAGATCCGTCCGACATCCTCGACGGCGATGCCGATGCCGGTGTCGCTCACCGTCAGCGCCACGTAGTCGCCGGCTTTCATTCCTTCCACTCCCTGGACCGGCTTGTCCAGGAAGCGATTGTCTGTCCGGACGGTGATCACGCCGCCGGCGCTCATGGCTTCGGCGGCGTTCAGGATCAGGTTCATGACCGTCTTGGTGAGGTGAACGGGAGAGCCGATCACGTTCAGCAGGTCGGTGGCCAGCGACATTTCCACGCGGATGCCGGGATGTTCCGCGGCGAGCATCATGAACTCGGGTGATTTCAGGCAGTCGTCGACGATCTGGTTCAGGTTCGTCACATGGGATACGGCCACCCCGCGGCGGGCCAGCGTCAACAGGTCCTGGATGATGGCCGCCCCCCGCTCGGACGACTTCAGGATCTTGTCGGCATGGCCGCGGACCGGGCTGCCCGCCTCGGTCTCCATCATCAGCAGCTCGGCATATCCGCTCAGCACGCCGAGCACGTTGTTCAGGTCGTGGGCCACCCCGCCGGCCAGGGTGCCGATGGCCTCCATTTTTTCCATCCGGCGCAGGCGCTCCTCCAGGGTGCGATGCTCCTCCTCCATCTGCCGCTGCCCGGTAATGTCCTCGATCAGTCCCTGGACGCCGATGATGGCTCCCTCGCGGTCGAGGACCGGGACCAGGTGGGCCCGGAAACAGACCTTCTTGCCCCACTTGGAGGTGTAGGGGAATTCCCCGCTGATCAGCCGCGATTCGTTCAGGCATTTCTTGTAGGCGGCGGAGATCCCGGCCTCGATCAGGGGCGGGAAGGAGAGCAGGTTGATCGCCTTCGTGGCCTCGGCCGACGGTGATCCGAGGATGGAAAGCAATTTAGGATTGACGTCGATGATGCGTCCCTGGCAATCGGCGATGAGGATGCCCAGGGGGGCGTTGTCCACGATCCTCCGGTAGCGTTCCTCGCTCTGGCGCAGGGCATCCTCGGCCCTTTTGCGCTCGATCATCATCGCCACCTGGGTGGAAACGAACACCAGGACATCCTTGTCCGTCTCGCCGTAGCGGACCGCTTCGGAGTAGGTTTGAACGGTCATGACGCCGATGGTTTCCCCGGCCTTCGTCTTCAAAGGGACTCCCAGCCAATCCAGGGAGGGCGAGCCGATGGATTCGACCGTCCCGGATTTCTCCAGTTCCGCGAAGTCCTCCGGCGCGGCCAAAAGCGGCCGTCCCGTCCGCAGCACGTAGGCGGTCAGCCCCTTTCCCGGACGGTTTTGGGGAGGGGCTTGGTCGCACTCGTCGATCCAATAGGGAAACTCGAGGGCATCGCTGGCGGGGTCATAAAGGGCGATGTAAAAATTCCGGGCCGGCATCAGCTCGCCGATGATGGCGTGGATCGAGCCGCAGAGCTGCTCCAAGCTGGAGGCCGATTGGGCCGCCTCCGTGATGCGGTAGATCGTCCGCTGCATCTGTTCCGCGCGTTTCCGCTCCCGTCGCCGCGCCTCGTCCTCGGACTTCAGTTTCTTGAAAAAGCCGATGTTCTCGAAATGAACCGGCCTCGGTGAGAGCCGCGGATGCCTTTTCAGGTACGCGTCGATGATCCCGCTGATCCGGTCGGGATGCGCCATGACGAAGCGGCAGGACCGGTCCCCCTTGGCCGTGCAGATGATCTCGGCAGCCACCAGCGGCACCCCGAAGCTTTCCTCGCACCAGCCGGAGGAGTATCCGGCGTTCATCACGCAAACCGGAAATTCCGTTTTCTGCCCGCTGGCCAGCCAGGCCCCGGCCTCGAAGGAATGGGGATGGTCATAGATCAGAACATAGTCTTCGCTGGGAACGGGATGGCTTCCCGGCAGAAGGTCGACGAAGCCCCATCCCGTATAGGCGAAATGGACCGGCCCCACGGACAGCTTTTCCAATGGCGTCCGCAGATTCATCCGCTCGTGGAAATTCCTGGCATCGGCCATGCCGATGGCGTGCGCGACGTCAAAGAGCAGGTCGCGCGCCAGGGCGATGGCCTCGCGCTCGCCCCGGTCGGAATACAGCTTTTTGACCACCTCGAAGAACTCGACCGAAAGCGACGCGGCGCGGATGAGGATGTACCTCTGGTCGGCGATCTCGATCGTGCCATGGAAAGGATCCTCTCGCTTCGTGTGGAAGTACCGCTCGACCAGCTTCTGCCCCGCGAGAAAGACGCGCTGGAGCTCCGCGGGAACCTTGACCGCCTTTTTCTCCATCGTTCTGCTCCCATCCGCCTAAAATCGGGCCTGACCTAATTATGGCGGCTGGATGCAGTACCGTCAACCAAAAAAGAAAAAGAACGGCTATCTCAGGCAGCGGGGCAAGGCATTTTTGCGGAGGTGGGAGGCGACGCAGGGCAGGCAATCATCGTGCAGCGTGCACTTCTTGGGGCAGGGACATTTGGACGCTTTTTATTTGCGCCTGTAATCTTCGCGGACCGGGTAGAACGCGTCGGTGATTTTGCAGGCGGTGAGAGCCTTGCCGCAATGGGGCGCATTCCCGGGGATCACCGCCACGTGCCCAGGCTTCAACGTCCTGGCCTCACCGTCCATCGTCAGCTCGAATTCTCCTTCAATGACCTGGGTTACCTGCTCGTGGGGATGGGCGTGGTCCGGCAGCGCCGCCCCCGCCTCGATCCGCCAATAGGCTAAGGTCATGTTCTCCGCATGCACAAACCGGACATGAAAACCCGGAATCAGTTCTTTTTCTTCAATATCTTTCAGATCAACAAATGCCACAATTACCTCCTTTGCATCATCCGCGGATAGATGCAGGTTCTTGGGGCAAGCCGAATGATCCAGTATACTGCAAATCCCCCCGGGGTGGCAAAAGCGCCTTCTGCAAAGCAGCCGACATACGTCCCGGCGATCTACCGTTTCCTGTCGCGCCCTCAAATGACGGCATCTCCCATATCCAATGGGCGGGATGACCCCACCCCTACCGGAAATACCTCACACCGGAGGCGAAGATCTTCTGGTCCTTGGCACCGGGGACGTTCTTGAAGACGTCGGGGCCGTTGCGCTCCGAGTGGGCCATCTTGCCCAGGATGCGGCCGTCGGGGCTGGTGATCGCCTCGATGGCCAGCATGGAGCCGTTGGGATTGTGCGGCGACTCCATGGTCGGCCGTCCGTCCAGGTCCACGTACTGCGTGGCCACCTGCCCCAGGGCGAACAGGAGCTCGATGGTCGCCGGCGGCGCCACGAAGCGCCCCTCGGCGTGGGCCACCGGCACGGTATGCACCTCGCCGGCGCGGCACAAGGCGAGCCAGGGAGAAAGGGTCGAGACCACCCGGGTGCGGATGGGGCGCGACACCAGGCGGCCGATGAGGTTGACGGCCAGCGTGGGCGAGGCGGGGGTGAGGTCGCGGATCTCGCCGTGGGGCAGCAAGCCCAGCTTGACCAGGGCCTGGAACCCGTTGCAGATCCCCAGGACCAGACCGTCGCGCCGGTCCAGCCATTCGTGCATGGCGTTGCTCAGGCGCGGGTGGCGGAATACGGCGGCGATGAACTTGCCCGATCCGTCGGGCTCGTCGCCGGCACTGAAGCCGCCGGGCAGCATCAGGATCTGGGATCCCCGCAGCTTGCGGACCAGCTCGGAGGTGGAGGCCTGGATGTCGGCGGCCGTCCGGTTACGGAAGACGAAAACGTCGGGAACGCCGCCGGCCTTGGCGAAGGCCCGGGCTACGTCGTACTCGTTGTTCGTTCCCGGGAAGACCGCGATCAGGACGCGCGGCCTGGCCACGGGGCCGCCGCCGCGCCGGGGCGGCCGCGCGCGGAAGAAGGGGCGCTCAAGTCCCGGTCCGTCCCCAGGGGGGGGCGCCGGCTCGCGGGTGGGAAATATGTCCTCCAGCGGCTTCTCCCAGTGGGCCTGCAGCTCGTCGAGACCCATCTCCAGGCCGTTGACCCGGATCGCCGGACGGGCGCGGGTCCGTCCCAGCACGCGGAAGTCCAGCCCGGCGAAAAGCTTCCGCGGGGACTCGCCCGCCGGGACCTCCAGGAGCAGCGAGCCGATGTCCGGGGAGAACAGTTCCGCCGCCGCTGTCGGCGCCGCGAAGGCGAAGCCGAGGCGGTTGCCGAAGCACATCTTGCTGAGCGCCTCGGCCAGGCCTCCGGCGTGCAGCGACTGGGCGGCCAGGATCTTTCCCCGGCGCGCCAGGTCATAGACGCGCCGGCAGGAGCTGCCGAAGGCGGCCAGGTCGGGCATCTCCCGCGCGTCGCGCTCCAGGGGCAGCACGACGACCCGGCTTCCCGCCTTCTTGAACTCGGGGGAGAGGACGCGGCGCGCGTCGACCAGGACCACGGCGAAGGCCACCAGGGTCGGCGGCACGTCCAGGTCCATGAAGCTGCCCGACATGCTGTCCTTACCGCCGATGGCCGGGACTGCCAACTCCACCTGGGCGGTAAAGGCGCCCAGCAGGGCGGCAAACGGCAGGCCCCAGCGCCTCGGATCACTTCCGGGCTTGGGGAAATACTCCTGCAGGCTCAGTCTCGCGCGCCGGATGTCTCCGCCGCCGGCCGCCACCCGGGCCAGCGCCTCGACCACGGCGTACAGGCCGCCGTGGAACGGGCTCCAGGCGGAGAGGGCGGGCTGGAAGCCGTAGGCCATGAGCGTGGCGCTGCGCGTCTCTCCCCGGAGCAGGGGGAGCTTGGCGGCCATGGCCTCGACGGGCGTGGCCAGATGCCTGCCGCCGAAGGGATAGAGGATCGTGGCGGCGCCGATGGAACTGTCGAAGCGCTCTCCCAGCCCCTTCTGCGAGCAGACGTTCAGATCGGCCAGCACGGACATCCAGACCGCACGCAGGTCGGAATGCCCCCGTGCTGCGGGCGGGGGCCTGAAGAAGCTGCGCTGTGGATCGGGCGCGGCGACCTCGACGTCCATTCTCCGTCGGGCCCCGCGGCTGTCGAGAAATCCCCGCTCGAGGTCGACGATGGCCCGGCCGCGCCACTTCATCCGCAGTCGCCGACGACGGGCGACCCTGGCGATGACCGTCGCCTCCAGGTTCTCGGCCGCGGCCAGCGCCCGGAAACGCTCGACGTTTGCCGGAGACAGCACCACGGCCATGCGCTCCTGCGACTCGGAAAGGGCGAGCTCGGTGCCGTCGAGGCCGGCGTATTTCTTGGGCACGCGGTCGAGGTCGATCTCCAGTCCCGGAGCCAGCTCGCCGACGGCCACGGCCACGCCACCGGCGCCGAAATCGTTGCAGCGCTTGATCAGCCGGCTGGCGCGCCGGTCACGGAACAGCCGCTGCAGCTTCCTCTCCGTGGGCGGGTTGCCCTTCTGCACCTCGGCGCCGCAGGCCAGCAGCGAGCCCCGGCCATGGGCCTTCGAAGAGCCGGTGGCGCCGCCGATGCCGTCGCGGCCGGTGCGGCCGCCCACCAGCAGCACGACATCGCCGGGATGCGGGGAGCGACGCACGACGTTCCCCCTCGGCGCGGCGCCGACCACGGCGCCGATCTCCATGCGCTTGGCCACATAGCCTTCATGGTAGATCTCGCTGACCAGGCCGGTGGCCAGCCCCACCTGGTTGCCGTAGGAGCTATAGCCGTGGGCCGCCTCGCGGGTGATCTTGCGCTGCGGAAGCTTGCCGGGCAGGGTGTCGGCCAGCGGCCGGCGCGGATCGCCGCCGCCGGTCACGCGCATGGCCTGGTAGACGAAGGCCCGTCCCGAAAGGGGGTCGCGGATGGCGCCGCCCAGGCAGGTGGCGGCGCCGCCGAAGGGCTCGATCTCGGTCGGATGGTTGTGGGTCTCGTTCTTGAACAGGACCAGCCACTCCTCGCCCCTGCCGTCGACGTCCGCCGTCGCCTTGACGGTGCAGGCGTTGATCTCCGCGGAGAAATCGACGTCCCCCAGCTTTCCCCGGTCGCGCAATTCCCTCATGGCCAGCAGGGCCAGGTCCATCAGGCAGACGTCCCCGCGCCGCGGGCCGTCCAGGCGGAGCCGGGTCTGCCGGCAGCGCTTCCAGGCAAGGCGCAGGGGCTTGTTCCAGGCGCCGGGAGCGATGTCGACCCGCTCGATGGCCGTCAGGAACGTCGTGTGCCTACAGTGGTCCGACCAGTAGGTGTCGAGGAGGCGGACCTCGGCCAGGGTCGGGTCGCGCTTCTCCACCACACGGAAATGGTCGCGGCAGAAACGCAGGTCTTCCGCCGCCATGGCCAGCCCCAGGTCGATGCCCAGGCGGGAAAGCCCGTCCTCCGGCATGGAGATGAATCCCCTCAGGACCGGAACGGCGCGCGGAGGCGCGGCGGGCCAGGACAGCGAGCGGGGCTTCGCCATGGCGGCCTCGCGCGAATCGACCGGGTTGACCAGGTAGCGCTTGACGATCTCCAGGTCCCCCGGAGGCACATCGCCCTTCAGGACAACGATGCGCGCGGCGGCCACCTCGGGCCGGCGGCCGGGAAAAAGCAGCTGCAGGCACTGGACGGCCGAATCGGCGCGCTGGTCGAACTGCCCGGGCAGGTACTCGATGGCGAAGGCGATCTCCCCGGAGGCCAGGGGGAGCTCCCCGTCGTGGATCTCGTCCAGCGGCGGCTCGGAGAAGACGGCGGACGCGGCCCGTTTCCATTCTCGGGACGTCAGGCCGCGCACGTCGTAGCGATGGAGCACCCGCAGGCCCTCCAGGCCCCGGACGCCGAGGTGGTCGCGCAGGTCGGCCAGCAGCGAGCGGGCCTCCACGTCGAAACCGGCTTTCTTTTCTACGAACACCCTCTTGACCGGGGTCACACTGACGCTCCTTCCCTGCCGCCTCTCATGTCTTCACTGCAGCTCCCGCTTTTCCATGTCGCGCAGAAGCTCTTCCAGCGCATCCCCCCAGCGCTCTCCCCCGCCCTGGGAGCTCAGGGCGACGATGTCGGGCCGCAGCTGCGCGAAATAGCGAGTGTAGCGCCGCAGGTACTCGTGCAGGGCGGCGACCAGCGTTTCCAGCCTGGCGGCGCCCACCGGCCGTTCCGCTCCGCGCAGCAGCAGGCGGCCATGTTCGCGGAAATATTCGGCGACGAAAAAGAACACGGCCTCGTCGCCGCGAAAGCAGAGGATCTCGAACGCCCCCTCGGACACCATCTGGTCGCCGTGGTGCAGGTAGGCGATGAAGCTCCGGGCGTCGGCCGGGCCGAGGATCTTCTTGAAGACCTTCAGCGTGACCTGGAACAGGTCGCGGTTCTTGCCGCCGTGGAGGAAGCGCGGCAGCATGGCCAGGAAGGGATTGTTCTTCTTGATGCGGCCGATGGCCCGGGTGAGGGCCTCCTGCAGCTGCGGCTTGGCGACCTTTTCCAGGGCCTTGTCCAGGATGTCCAGGGCGCGGCGGTCGTTGTA
>JAFGST010000243.1 GCA_016934475.1 Candidatus Aminicenantota bacterium
CATGGCCTGGGCCGCCGACAGCCGCACCCTCTTCTACCCGCGGATCGACCCGGAGACCCTGCGCGCCTTTGCGGTATGCCGCCACCGGCTGGGGACGCCGGCCGCCGAGGACGCGACCGTCTACGAGGAGAAGGACGAGACCTTCGAGGTGGGCATCCACCGCAGCCGCTCGCGCCGCTTCCTGCTCCTGGCCAGCCGCAGCACCCTGAGCGACGAGTACCGCTTCCTGGACGCCGCCCGGCCCGACGGGGAATTCCGCGTGTTCCAGGGGCGGGTGCGCGGCCTGGAATACAGCATCGACCACCTGGACGGCCGCTTCTTCATCCTGACCAATGACAACGCCGTCAACTTCAAGCTCATGGCGGCCGGCGAGGAGGAGACCGCCAGAGAGTCCTGGAGCGAGCTCGTCGCCCACCGTCCTGACGTCCTGCTGGAGGACTTCGAGCTGTTCAAGGATTTCCTGGTCCTCAGCGAGCGCCGCTCGGGCCTGACGCAGGTGCGGATCATCCCCCGCGGGGAAAAGGAGGGCTATTACCTCGGTTTCCCCGAGCAGGCCTACACGGCCTACCCGGCGTTCACCGCCGAGCCTGACAGCGAGCGGATGCGCTTCAGCTACACCTCGCTGACCACGCCGCCGTCGGTGTACGAGTTCGACATGCGAACCCGCGCCCGCCGGCTGCTGAAGCGCCAGGAGGTGGTCGGCGGCTACGATCCCGGGCTCTACGCCAGCGAGCGGCTCATGGCCCCGGGCTACGACGGCACGCCGATCCCCGTCTCGCTGGTGTACCGCAGGGACACCGCGAAGGGGGCCGGCACGCCGCTGCTGCTCTACGGCTACGGCTCCTACGGCGCCTCCATGGGCCCGGCCTTCAGCACGGTGCGCCTCAGCCTGCTCGACCGCGGCTTCATCTACGCCATCGCCCACGTGCGCGGCGGGCAGGAGCTGGGCCGGAAGTGGTACGACGACGGCAAGCTGTTCAAAAAGATGAACACCTTCACCGATTTCATCTCCTGCGCCGAGCACCTGGTGCGCCGGGGCTACACCTCTCCGGAGAAGCTCTTCGCCTCGGGCGGCAGCGCCGGCGGCCTGCTGATGGGCGCCGTGGCCAACCTGCGGCCCGACCTCTTCCGCGGCATCGTCGCCGCCGTACCCTTCGTCGACGTGGTCACCACCATGCTCGACTCCTCCATCCCGCTGACCACCAGCGAGTACGACGAGTGGGGCGATCCCAACCGCGCCGAGTGCTACGAGTACATGCTCTCCTATTCGCCCTACGACAACGTGCGCGCCAAGGACTACCCGGCCCTGCTGGTCACCACCGGCCTGCACGACTCGCAGGTGCAGTACTTCGAGCCGGCCAAGTGGGTGGCGCGGCTGCGGGCCGTGAAGACGGACGGCAACCTGCTGCTGCTGCGCACCAACATGGAGGCGGGTCACGGCGGCGCCTCGGGCCGCTTCCGCCGCCTGGAGGAGATCGCCATCGAGTATGTCTTCCTGCTGCGCCTGGCCGGCACCGACGCCGAAGCGGGCCGGTAAAAGGATCGCCAATAAAAAAAGGAGGGAACATGGGAAAAAGACTTTTCCTGCCGCTCATGCTCGCGGCGTTCATCGTTTCCTGCGCCCCGGCGCTGCGGGTGCACTATTTCCCCGGCGCCAGGCTCTACCCGCCCACCTCACCGCAAGCGGTCGACCTGCTGCGCCACGAGCCGCGGCGGCCCCACGATGCCTTCGCCCTGATCCGCTACGATCCGCCGCGAAGCCTGAGCCGCAGCGAAGCGGAGTGGAAGCTGCGCCGGAAGGGAGCGGCCATCGGCGCCGACGCCCTGGTCATCCAGGTGGACACCGTCTTCCGCGAGCGGGTGTGGGTCGGACCCTACCGTCCCTACCGCGGCCGCCGCGTCCACCGCACCGTAACCCGGGAGCGCATCATCGAGGCCGTGGCCATCCACTATAGATAGTGAAAGAGTCTGAGCCTGCTCTTTCACTTTTCAATTATACTGGGAGGACCCCATGCGCATCATCGACCTGGCGCCCGAGAACTTGGACGACTTCTGCCTCTGCCTGGAGGAGTGGTCGGACGAGATGAAGGAGGCGGGAGACCACAAGCGCCGCTGGGTGGAAAAACACGGGGAGCGCGGGCTGCGCGTCAAGCTGGCCGTCGACGACTGCGGCCCGGCCGCGGGCACGGTCGGCGGGATGATCCAGTACCTGCCGATCGAGCATTCGCCCGCCTCGGGTGAGGGGCTGTACTTCATCCTGTGCGTCTGGGTGCACGGCTACAGGGAGGGACGGGGCAACTTCCAGAAGAAGGGGATGGGCCGGGCGTTGCTGCAGGCGGCCGAGGACGATGCCCGGGCGCTCGGCGCCAAGGGCATGGCCGCCTGGGGAGTGGCGCTACCCTTCTGGATGCGCGCCTCCTGGTTCAAGAAGCACGGCTATCGTCAGGCCGACCGCAGCGGCATCCGGGCCCTGCTCTGGAAGCCGTTCCGCGCCGAGGCCCGGGCGCCGGCCTGGATCCGGCCGAAAAAGAAGCCGCGGGCCGAATCCGGGAAGGTGGTGGTCACCGGCCTGCTCAACGGCTGGTGCCCGGCCATGAGCCTGGTGCACGAGCGGGCGCGGCGCGCCGCCGCCGAGCTCGGCGAGGGGGTCGAGTTTCGCGAGGTGCGCACCGACGACCGCGCCGTGTTCCTGGAGTGGGGGATCGGCGACGCCGTCTTCGTCGACGGCAGGGAGATCCGCAGCGGCCCGCCGCCCAAGTACGAGAAGATCAAGAAAAAGATCTCCCGCCGCCTGAAGAAGCTTTAGATCGCGCGGCGCGATCCACGGACGGCTGCCCCGGCCCAAAAGAGGTCGATCCGCGCGGCGGCGCGGTCCAGGGTTCCGGATCCTTTTTTGAGAGATTTTCCGGCTGGGCGTATATAATGATCTAAAACATCGGAGGAAAGCATGAAGACACTCAAGCTTATTCTAATTATGCTGGCGCTGGGTTTCGGCGCCGTGGCCCTTCGCGGCCAGTCGGTCACCGTGACCTCGCCCAACGGCGGCGAGCGCTGGGATCTCGGCACTACCCAGCCGATCGCCTGGAGCCACTCGGGGGTCAGCGGCAACGTGCGCATCAACCTGGTCAACGCCGGCGGCGGGCCGGTCGGGACCATCGCCACCGTGCCGGTCACCGACGGCCGCTACTCCTGGGAAGCGGGCCGGCTGAGCGCGGGGACGGCTCCCGCCGGCGAATACCGCATCGGCCTCTATGTCTCCAGCGCCGACGTCGATGATCGCAGCGATGGCACTTTTTTCCTCGTGGCGCCGGCGGAGCCGGGGCCGGAGCCGGAGCCCGAGCCCCAGCCGCCCGCCCTGCGGCTGATGGCCCCCAACGGCGGCGAGGTCCTTGACCGGGGGACCACGCGGCCGGTCGTGTGGAGATTCAAGAATTTGTCCCGCTCGGCCCTGGTCAGGCTGGAGCTGTTCAAGGACGGCCTCGCCGCCCGGCAGAAACTGGGGGTCATCGCGGAAAAGCTGTCCATCGGCGAGGGCGGGGCGGGCACTTATGCCTGGGACGTCGGCATCTACAAGGACGGCAAGGCCCCGGGCGGGGACAACTGTTACTTCGTCAAGGTGTCGACCATGGACGGCGTCGTGGCCGACGTCAGCGACCGGCCCTTCTCGATCCATCCGCTGCATGTGGAAATGGCGGTGCCTGCGGAGCCCGTCACGCCGGCGGCGAGCATCGAGGTCTCCTCGCCGCTGGCCGCTCTCACCCTAAGCCGCAACTTCACCATCGCCTGGCGGGCCCAGGGAGTGGACGGCAACCTGGTCATCAACATTCTCAAGGAATCGGGGGGCACCTACACCATCGCCACGGGCGTCGATTCGGGGCGCGCCACCGGCCATTTCACCTGGATCGTCGGGCAGCTGGCCAGCTCCGCTTCAAGGTTCCCGAGGGTGGACGGCGAGCGCTTCCGCTTCCAGATCGGCGGCCGGGGGGCGATCGGGGAGAGCCGCTGGTTCGAGATCGTCCGCCCCGAGCTGCGCGTGACCGAGCCCCACGCCGGCGAGCACGTCCGGCGCGGCGACCGCAAGACCATCCGCTGGATTGGGGACCGGGTCCAGGGCAACGTGCACATCGATGTCTACTACGACATGCACAGGCCGGGCTATGGGATCGCCAAGTACGAGCGGCTTTTCTCCAATGTTTCCAACCTCGGCCACCGCGAATGGACCGTGTGGCCGCGGCCGCGGGCGGGCCAGGCCGATATCGATCCCCCGCCCCGCGGGGACGACGTCCGCTGGTTCATCCGCGTGATATCGGCCCGCCTTCCCTGGCTCTATGACGACGGGGACGAGTTCATCCTTGAATGAGCCTCGCCGCAAGGCGGGAAGACAGCGGCGGCCGCCTCCCGGGTGCGGCGGCGATTGATTTGGCTGGGATTGCGCCCTATTCCTGGAGCGGTCCCGGGTGGCTCTCGGCCAGTCTGCGGTAGCGGCCGGGCGACTCGCCCCATTGCTCCCGGAAGCGGCGGATGAAATGCTGGCAATCGGCGTAGCCCAGGCGGCCGGCCAGGCTCTTGACGCTCAGCTCCGGGTCCTGCATCAGGAAACGCTCGGCCAGCAGCAGCTTGCGGTGCTTGATGAAGGCGGCCAGGGTCATGCCGCGCTCGTCGTGGAAGCGCCGCGAAATGTGGCAGCGGCTGACCTCGAAGCGCTCGGCCAGCATCTTGATGGTCAGGCCGGCGATCTGGTCTCCCGACATCCGGACGACGTAGCAGAAGATCTCTTCGATGATGTTCTTGTGAGCCATGGCGATTCCTCTACTCCTCGCGAAAATATTGCATAAAGGATGCCAAACGATAGCTATAGGCGAAATTGCCGATAACAATTGATTTATTTTCCAAGACGCCATGGAGCGCATGAATTCAATCCGCCGCCGGTGTCCCATTTTGGGACACTGTGGGAAATTATCCTTGCATGAAGGCATTTTCGGAGAGATTTTCTTCCGTGTGCTCTGTCCCATTTTGGGACAGGGATCCGCATTTACAGCGGAAGATCGCCTATAATAAGAAGTTTTACTGAAGTGGCGCCTTGTCCCATTTTGGGACAGTCGGGCGCGCCCTGGAATCCACCGGCGAGCCAGGAAAGGTCAGGGACGGCGAGCGGGGCGCGCGTC
>JAFGST010000244.1 GCA_016934475.1 Candidatus Aminicenantota bacterium
AGCAGGTCCTTGCTGACCAGGAGCTTTTTTTCCGCATGCCCGAAGCGATTCTCGTTGTAGGCCACGGCGATGAGGCGGTAGGTCGACAGCTGATCCGAGGCTTCAAAGTCGATCGAGGCCTTGCCCGTTGCGTCGGTCTCGACGGTTTTGAAGAAAAGGACCTCCCTGAAGTCGCTGCGTACGCGGATTCCCGAGAAGTCAGCCCCCCCGAGAACGCCCCCGATCCTGCCGCCTTCGGGGCCGTCCTTCATGCGGGCCATGCTTTTTGCTTCCGCGGCCATGGGCGCGGGCAGGGCCTCGCCCAGGACCCCTCCCTCCACTCCGCCGTCGACTCCTCCCTCCTCTCCGAACTCCGCCGGGGCCTGGATCTTCTTAGCGGAGGCGGGGATAAGGGCCAGGTCGCAGGGCCTGTGGCTGCGGCCGTTGAAGCGGACATTCTCGGCGAGGAAGGGGAGGAACCCATTGGCTTCGGCCTTGACAACGTAGTGCCCTCCGGCCAGGCCGCTGAAGCGGTAATAGCCCTGGGCGCTGGTCGTCGTTGTCTTCAATTTTCTGTGGTCCTTGTCTTCCAGGGTGACGACGGCTCCGGCGAGCGGGGCGGCATCAGGCCTGCAGACGCGGCCGAAGATCGCCGGCTGGGGCAAGTCGATGTCCATCATGGGGCGCTCGAAGATCCAATGCGTGTAGTTCTTGGAATAATAGGTCCGGATGGAATTCCTTCCCAGGGGATTCAGATAGTAGAAACGCTGGAAGGGATCGGGGGCCTGGTAGCCCTGCAGCGAGAGGTTGCCCTCGTCGACGGCGTAGACGAAAAGCTTTGCCTTTTCCCCTATTTTTTGGGCGTTTCTCACTCTGATCCTCAGCTGGCCCTTGCCCGCCGGCTTGATCTCGGCCGGGCATTCCAGGCTGACCTGCAGGGCCCGCTCCTCGTCCAGGACCTGATAGTCCTTCGCGGTCTCCTCGGAGACGTTCCCCGGGAACAGGGCGGTCACGCTGAGGCGGAACGCAGGGAAATGCTCTTTTCCGACCGCGATCTCCAGCGGCGTCATCTTCCGCAGCGGCACGACGCGGGAATCGAGGATCCTTCCCCTTTCGACGGTCACCAAGGCCCGGCCTTCCCGGCTGGAGCGGATGAAGCACTTCAGCGTCCCGCCGCTCGGCACGACGGCTTGTTCGGACTCGATGCGGAGATGGTCGTCGCGGTCGGAATAGCTGCTGTCCCAGGCGAAGAAGTGACCGGAGGTGGAGACCACCCGGCCGTTGGCGTCGGGGGTGTCGCAGCGCAGCACGTAGCGGCCAGCCTGGTCCACTTGGAACGAATGGGTTTTGCTTCCGTCCACATGCACGTCGTCGGGGCCGGCCACTTTTTTCAGCTCGCGCCGGCGATTTTCGTAATGCTCCCGATACAGGGTGACGCGGACTTCCCCCGAAGCGGTCCTGCCTCGGGGATCGACCAGGGCCAGCTCGGCCTTGATTTTTTCCTTGAGGTTTTGGTAATAGCCGACGCGGATCCCGGTCACGAGGTCTCCGGGGAAATAGGTCGAGCGCGCCCGGGCCGTGAACTCCTTGCCCTCGGCCGATCTCCCGGTGGCCGAAAAATCCATGCCGGCCAGAAAGTTGGTCTGGGGAAATGAACTCATGGGGATGCCGAGGACGTGCCGCCCCTCCGTGTCCAATTCCTTTTCGCCTTGAAGGGGCGGATCGTCCCTGGCCAGGTCCCGGTCCAGGCCGAAGGCGAACCGCTCCAGGCCTGAGGCCGTGAAGGCCCTGGGATGGGCTTGGGTTAGTAGCAGCCGGTAGCGGAACGCGTCGCCGGCCATGGGATTGCCGGCCAGGTAGGCACCGTTGACCTGGGCCCGGAAGGTGTCCGCGGCCAGGTAGCGTTCGGCGACGCCGGAGACCTTAACCTCAAAGGTGTTCGGCTGGTAATAATCGATCGTAACGGCGTGCCGCCCCTGCCAGGACCGATCGTCCTGGAACCCGACCTGGATCTGGTAGCGTCCCTTCTTGCCGGCCGGATCGGACGAGTACGCATACTGGAAACCACCCCAGCGATCCAGCTGCACCCGATCGGATTTTACCTTTTGCCAGTCGGGGCCGGTAATCTCCAGGGAGGCCGAAGACGCTTTTGGCGAGGAGACCTTTCCGGAGACGTATTCCTTCACGATTCCGGCGATGTGGACCGTGTCGCCCGGCTGGTAGAAATCACGGTCGCTGAAGATGCTGATGCGCACCTCGCGTTCGGCGACGGGCGCCTGGGCGATCCTGGCCAGGGCCATGTCGCCGTCACCGGGATTCTGGGCGATGATCAGGTCGTCCCGCTTTACTCCCTTTTCGTCGACCAGGACGCCCTGGGCGTCCGTTTCCCCCCTCGGCATCGTCTCCCCGGAACGCCGGAGGAGGAATGGTTTCCGCCCGAGAAGTTCCCCCGAACGGTTTTCATACAGCCAGTACAGAGTCTGTTCCGGGGCAGCCTTGATCACCATGTCCATGTGGCGACGGTGGAACACCTGCAGTTTCTGCCGCCGGACGGCGGGCAGGCGAAGCAGGGAAAGGTCGCCACAGGCGTTGTAGGGCTCGCAGCGCTGGACCAGGAAGGCGAAAAAGCCCAGGGGGGATCCAAGTTCTCCGACGCCCAATGCCGGTGCGTTTGCTTTTTCGGGCAGGTTATCCAACTTCTGGGCGAGCTCTTTTTCGATGAACTTTTCACGGAAGTCTTTTTGCTGCAGGATGCCGTATTCTCGCTGCTGCAGCATGACGAAGAACTCCGGCTTGAGCTTGATCATCCGCAAATCGGCCTTTTTCATGCTTTTCGCGGCCAGCGCGATGGATTCCCCCTCCAGGGCGAAGCGCATGTGCGGCGAGCGGCTGGAGCAGACCCTGGCTTCGATTTGCAGGCTTTCGGGGAGTGTTTCCGTATAGATATTGGCAAGTTTCTTATCGATCCGAATTTTAAGCGCCTCACCCGATGCCAGTTCGTCGATGATGCGCAGGAAAATGGTGTCATGGTGGTACGAGTCCATTTCAGATTTGAATCTCAGCGCTTTCCCCCCACGATCCGACACCTTGAAAATCTGGATAAGGGCTGGATCGTACATGATAGCCCGATCCAATGCGTCGAGGGGATTGGAAAAGAACAGCCGGCAGTAGGGCGCATCCGGATAGAGGACCAGGGGCTGGACTCCCGAGTATTGAAACGAGGGCACGGTGTCAAAGGTGAAGGTGAATTCCTTGTCGGTGCCGGTCCGCCCCTCGCTGCCGCAAAAGCCCTCTTTTATCGTGAAGCGGTAAGCCAATCCCCGCTTCAGCTCCTGGACGCAGCGGATCATGAGCTCCCGGTCCGTTTCTTGGGAGACGCGGATCGCGGCCGGCCTGCCGCTCTTTTCTTCCCTCAGGAGAATGAAATCCCTGGCGCCGGCGGCGCTGACCGGCTGCTCGAAGCGCAGGATCAGCGAGTCCTCCACCCAGACCGCGAAATCCAGTTTCTGCTCCGACTGCAGCGAGGAAAAGTATTCCTGGGTCGAGGTCTTGACCTCGACGGGATAGGCCAGGGGCGTACGCCATTGCCAGCGCAGCGCCCTGGGCAGCGTCTTCCCCGAGAGGGAGCGGATGCCGGCCGCGATGACGGCGCTGTAGGTGGTCGAGTAGCGGAAGCGGGGCGTGGGCCTGAAGGCCAGGGTGCGGTTGCCGCGCCAGGTGAATTCTCCCTGGATGGCCGGGTAGATCTTCACGATGGCGCTGCCATCCCTCGTCCCGCCCAGGGGCAGCATGTCGTCGGAAAAGGTAACGGCCAGTTCCTTATTTTCCAGGCTTTGCAGCGGGCCCGAAAGGTTGACCGCGGTCTTCAGGTCGTTCTCATCTGGTCCTCTCCCGGCCAAGGCCGCCGAGAAGAGCGCGGCCAAGACGATCGCCGCCGTTGCCAGCATGGTCCTCATGTCGTCCTCCTTCTGCAGGTGAATGGTTCGTTCGCGCTATGGGACGGAACCGACGCGGATTTTTCCCTTCCTGCACCGGTCCGATTATGCGCGGGGCGGGACTTTTTTACAATCCCGGGGAGAGGCCGGGGAAGCGAGGATCAGCCGATGTCGGCGTGCTTGCAGAAGTGGGAGGCGAGCACTTTTTCGTGGTAGTTGTTGCCGCTGTAATGGTAGCCGTTGTTGTACAGGATCAGGGCCCGGACGATATCCCCCCGGGTCTCCATCAGGTAACCCTTCAGGATGGTGAGCCCGACCTCGATGTTGTAGTCGATTTGGAAAAGCTTCTTGCGGTCGATGCCCAGTGCCTCCTTCCAGACCGGGTAGTTGATCTGCATCAGGCCGCAGGCGCCCTTGCCGGACACGGCACGGCGGTCGAAGCCGCTCTCGACGAAAATGATGGCCATGACCAGGTAGGGATTGAAGCCATGCTTGCGGCTCAGCGAGAATACCGCGTCGGCGATGCGGGAGAATTCGGGGGCATGCAGGCGGTAGACGTTCTCCTGGAAGTGGTAAAATTCGATCCGGGCCATGGCTTCCCGGTGCGAGTCGAGCGAGCGGTTCAGCTCATTGATGGTGCCGCGCAGCGCCTCGATGGTTCGCCGGCTCTCGGCCTGCCGGGCCGAAAGGACGATGGCGCTGGCCAGGAAGATTCCTGACAAGACGGCAAAAATCAAGAAAAAAACGCCGAATTTTTTCTGGGGATTCATTGTTTTCCTTTGGATTTATTGAAGAAAATCTATTTTATCATGAAGCGCCTCGCCTGTCAAGGGCAGGGGAGACGGATTATTCCCCGTTGCGGTCGTTGCGCCCGATGCCTCCGTCGTCCAGAAGCCCCCGGCCGGGGCCTTCCGGGCCGTTGAAATGGAGGCAAAGGGGGCATGAGCCGGTGAAGGCGCTGACCAGCGTGATGATGCCCAGAAGGCCGAGCCAGCTTTTAAGGTAGATCCCGGCTCCGAGAATCGCCAGGGAGAGGATCACGCGGATCCACTTGACCGTTCGGTTGACCTGGCAATTTGCCGCTGTCTTCATGGCTTGATTGTATCGCAGGCCGGGCCCGGAGGCAAGGGCGGGGCTTCAGTGGGGGGGACGGCGCTTCAGGGCGATGGCCTTCAGGTATTTCATGGCCGTGCCCCAGGAGGAGATGGTGGCGATGACCAGGCCGGGGAAGCCGTCCAGGAATCCCAGCCTCCAGAGGTAATGGCGCAGGAACGTGATCGGCGGCAGGAGGAAGAGGCGCGGGAAGAGGCAATGCTTCCCCTGACGAACGATCTCCTCGGCCTGGAAAGACGAATAGCGCTCCAGGCGGTGCACCTGGTCACCGATGTCGCGGTAGGTGAAATGCAGGATGGCGCCGGGCAGGCGGGCGACCGCGCCCCGCACCTCCAGCCTTTCATGGATCCTTCCCTTCCAGGTGGCGGAATCCCTCCTGAAGAGCCGGACTTTGCGGTCGGGGTACCAGCCGGAATGACGGATCCAGCGCCCCAGGTAGTATGTTTTCCGCTTGATGGCGAAGGCCACGATGTGCTCCGGAGCCCCCTTTTCCTTCAACTCGACCAGGGCGCGCTTCAACTCCGGGGAGACCCGTTCGTCGGCATCAAGATTAAGGATCCATTCGCGGCCTGCCTGAGACAGCGCGAAGTTCTTTTGTCGGCCATAGTCCTCGAAACGGTTCTGCGTCACCTTGGCCCGGGCGGCGCGGGCGATCTCCACGGTGCGATCGGTCGAGTAGGAGTCAACGACGATGATTTCGTCGGCCACTCCCTGCAGGCTGGCCAGGGCGTCGGGCAGGCGGTCCTCTTCGTTGAAGGTGATCATGACCGCCGATATCCCCATGCCGGCGTTTCCAGGTCCCATGCCGGGGAAAATACTGGAATTTCGCCATTTTGTCAACGAAGTTCCCCGGGGCGGCGGGGCCGTGCGCCTCAGTGGCGGAAATGGCGGATGCCGGTAAACAGAAGGGATATGCCGAGCTTTTGCGCGGTCAGGATCACGTCGGGGTCCCGGACCGAACCCCCAGTCTCGACCACCACGGCGATCTTGTTTTTTGCGGCCAGCTCGACCGAATCGGGAAACGGGAAGAAAGCGTCGGAGAGGAGGACGGAGCCGGCGACGGGCGTCTGGCTCTTGCCGATGGCCAGCTCCACGGCATCGATGCGGCTGGGCTGTCCGGCGCCCACGCCGATGAGTTGCAGGTTCTTGACGACGATGATGCCGTTCGACTTCACGTATTTGATGATCTTCCAGCCGAACTCCACGTCGGCCTTCTCTTTCTTGCCCAGCGGCTTTCCGGCCTTGAGTTCGAATTCATCCACGTTGCAGGGCCGGATGTCCCGCTCCTGGTATACGAATCCGCCGGGGACGGTCTTGAAATCGGAGCGTTCCACGTAGCCGGGCGGCATGCGCACCAGGCGCAGGTTCTTCTTCTTGTTGAGGATCCTCAGCGCCTCCGCAGAGAAGTCGGGAGCGACGATGACCTCGAAAAAGATTTCGGCCAGGGCCGCGGCCGTCTCGGGTTCGAGGCGCTGGTTGCAGCCGACGATCCCCCCGAAGGCCGAGCGCGGGTCGCCGGCGAACGCAGCCTGGAAGGCGGCCGGTTGGCTGGCAGCCATGGCGGCCCCGCAGGGATTCTGGTGTTTGACGATGGCGCTGAAATGCTTCTTGCCCTGGAAATCGTTCAGCAATTCATAGACCATGGCCAGGTCCAGGATGTTGTTGAATGAGAGTTCCTTGCCGTGCAGCTGGTCGATGGCGTAGAAGGGCGAGCGGCGGTCGCTGACGGCCAGAAAGGCCGCCTGATGGGGATTCTCGCCGTAGCGCAGCGACCGTACCCGCCGGCCGCCGAGGGTCACGACATCGGGCGCCGGTCCCGGCCCTTGACCGAGGTACGCGGCGATCAGGGAGTCGTAGAAAGCAGTGCGGGCGAACGCCTTCTGCGCCAGCTGCCTTCGCGTATCCAGCGGGATTTCATTGCCGCTCTCGATGGCGGCGATGACCGTCGGGTAGTCCTTTTCATCGACGAGCACCACCGTGTCCTTGAAGTTCTTGGCGGCGGCCCGTATCAGGGAGGGGCCGCCGATGTCGATGTTCTCCAGCATGGCGTCCAGGTCGTCCGCCTTCTTTTCCAGCGCCTCTTCGAAAGGATAGAAATTGACGATGACCATGTCGATCTTGGGGGCGCCGAATGCCTCCAGTTGCTTCAGGTGCTCGCCCGTTTTCCTGGCCAGCACCGGCCCGAAGATCAGAGGATGCAGGGTCTTGACCCTGCCGTCCAGTATTTCCGGGAAGTTCGTGATCCCCGACACGTCGCTGACCGGGATGTCTTGCTCCCTGAGAACCGAGGCCGTGCCGCCGGTGGAGATGATCTCCCAGCCCGCCTTCTTCAGGACGGCGGCGATGGCCCCGATCTTTTCCTTGTCGTAAACGCTGATCAATGCCCGCTTCATGGTGCACCCCCCAGGCAACCGCCATTATAACTTGCCGCGGGCTCCGACGCAAAGCCCAGGACAGAATTATAATGGCCGTGGGGTGCAACGCCATCCCCTGCCCAAGGAGCTCCGGGGGCGACGCTGCGCCGCGTTGCACTCATCGCCCTTTTTGTGATACAATGCATTCTTCATTCGACGCGGGGTGTAGCGCAGCCTGGCTAGCGCGTTCCGTTCGGGTCGGAAAGGCCGGAGGTTCAAATCCTCTCACCCCGATTTTCTCCTCCTTTCCTTCGGATGCTTGAATCGCAAAGCTTTTTGTTGTATAATTTTACCTTCGGTTGTGACCTCATGGGGAGTCAATGGAAAACCTAAACGCATGGATTGTGGTCCTGTATTTTGTGGTGCTGTCGATCCTGGCCATGTTTGGCTCGCACCGCTATTATATGGTTTACCTGTATCTCAAGAACAAGAATGCCGTTCCCAGGCCCAAGGGCCGTTTTTCCGAATTGCCCCGGGTGACCATCCAACTGCCCATGTACAATGAAATGTACGTGGCCGAGCGGCTGATCGACGCGGTGGTGAAGATCGATTATCCCCGGGAACGGCTGGACATCCAGGTCCTGGACGACTCCACCGACGAAACCGTATCCATCGCCTCGCGCCGCGTCGAGTATCATCGGCGGCAGGGCGTGGACATCTCCTACCTGCACCGCCGCAACCGTCAAGGCTTCAAGGCCGGCGCGCTGGAAGAGGGGATGAAAGTAGCCAAGGGGGAGTTCATCGCCGTTTTCGATGCCGATTTCCTCCCCCACAAGCGTTTCCTGATGCAGGCCATCCATTTCTTCACTTCCTCCGAAATCGGCATGGTCCAGATGCGCTGGAGCCATCTGAACCGCAATTTTTCCCTGATCACCAACCTGCAGTCGATCTTCCTGGACGGCCACTTCGTCATCGAGCACACGGCCCGCAACCGTTCCGGCCGCTTCTTCAACTTCAACGGCACGGCCGGAATATGGCGCCGGTCGGCCATCATCGACGGCGGCGGCTGGCAGCACGATACCCTGACCGAGGACCTGGACCTGAGCTACCGCGCCCAGATGAAAGGGTGGAAGTTCATCTACCTTGCCGAGCATTCGGTTCCGGCCGAGCTACCCGTGGACGTGGTGGCCTTCAAGACCCAGCAGCACCGTTGGGCCAAGGGCTCCATCCAGACGGCCAAGAAGCTCTTGCCCAGGATCTTCCGCTCTTCCCTGCCGCTGCGGGTGAAGGTGGAGGCGTTCTTCCACCTGGCGGCCAATATCGCCTATCTCCTGATGGTGCCCCTCTCGATTTCCATCCTGCCGGTGGTCATCTTCAGGAGGAACTTGAACTGGGGGCAGATGGTCATTTACGATGTTCCCCTCTTCCTCCTGGCCACGGCCTCGGTCTCGGCGTTCTACATCGTGTCGCAGAAAGAGCTCTATTCCAACTGGACCCGGACCTTCAAGTACCTGCCCCTGCTCATGGGGCTGGGCATCGGCCTGTCGGTCAACAACTCCCTGGCGGTCCTGGAAGCCCTGCTGAACAAGGAGTCGGAATTCGTGCGCACGCCCAAGTTCGGCATAGAAAAGAAGAACGACCACTGGGTTTCCAAGAAATACAAGGGCAACAGGAATCTGCTGATCATGATCGTCGAGCTCGCCCTCGGCTTCTATTTCACCTTCGCCGTGATTACCTGCATCATCGAGGAGATCTGGCTAACCCTGCCTTTCCTGGTGCTGTTCCAGTACGGGTATCTGTACATCTCCTTCCTCTCGCTCTCGACCATCTTCAAGAACAGGTTCCTGGTCAAGAAGACCAGCGTCAGCGTCGCCAGCTGATCCCGGTCTCGAGGTATTTCGCCGATGCCGTCGCACCTCGCCAACGGGCCTTCGTGAGCGCGGATGAGGTTCAACGCTTTTTTCGTTCGGCTATCCCACTCGCAGGAGTCGTTTGCGGGGAACGTCCAACTCGACGGCCGCAGCGTGGCAGTGCGCTTTCAGAGGATCGAGGGCGATTGCTTCACGGTTCATTTCAAGAGCCAGGTCGGGCTCGTTTTCGGCCAGAAGGTCAGCTTCAAGAACGCCCGGATGTCGTTCACGGTGCTCCTGCCGGTCCTGTCCCGGTACAACCGGAGAAAGTTGAAGAGAGTTTCGGGAATCCTGCAGGCGATCGAGCGGAAGGACTTCCGCCAGATCGTCCAGGAGCTGCTGTCCGTGGAGAACTTTCTGCAAGCGGACCGCCTGCTCGGTTTTTTCCCCCTCGATAAGCGCCAGGCGCTCGACATGCTGACGCAGCTGGAGCTGGCCCGGGAGGCGAAAGTCATCGGCTTGAGCGACCTGTTCCTGACGTCCTGGGAGCATTACCGCCAGCACCTGGCCGCCATGGAAAGCGTGCTGCGCGTGGCCTACGAGGGCCGGGAGCGGACGGTGAAGTACGCGCGCCTGGAGAAGGCGGTCAAAATCCCCCCGGAGTCCGTTTTCTTCAGGTACCTGCTGAAAAAGTGCAGCCGCGAGTTTCCCTGCAAAATCCTGCCGCAGGCACTGGTCTTCTCCGCGCTTCCTCTGAGCGCGGAGGAAAAGGGCCGCATGGCCGCCATTGAGAAAGCCTTGCGCGGGGGCAGGCAGGTGGTCTTCACCTTCGAAAATGTCCAGAAAAATACCTCCTATACGGCCAGGCAGATCAACGATTCGTTGTGGTACCTGCTCAACGAGGACAAGATCCTCCAGCTGGACGAGCGCCATTTCATCTTCAGCGACGAATACAACAAGATCATCAACCGCCTGAAGAAATTCAAGCGCAACCAGGGCGACATCCTCACCATCGAGGATCTTCGCTCCCTGACCTCCTACAGCCGGAAATACATCATCGTCCTGTTCGAGTACTGGGACCGCAAGAACGTCACCCGGAGGCTGGGGAACAAAAGGCAGATCCTGCTGGGCGCCTGACGCTCAGGGGAGCGTGATGCCGAGGCGCGACTTGGCCTCGGCCATGATCTCGTTGAAGACCTTTTCCTGCTCGGGCTGCGGCTGGCCCTTGGTCTTCTCGAAGAAAACGAGGTGCTGGAGCAGCTTCAGAGCATCCTCGGAATACTTTTCGTCATTCAACAGGTGGGATTCGGCCAGGTACTGCATGGCCTCGTCCAGGGCCTGGTTCTGGTTCAACAGCACTCCCAGGTCGTAAGCCACCTTGGCGTTGCGCTTCATCTCGTACGAGGCTTTCAGGTTCTCGATGGCCTTGTCCAGGTTCTTCAAGCGCGCGTACCAGATCCCCAGCATTTTGTAGTAATCGGTGTTGGGCTTCTCTTTGTTGAGCGACTCGACGCCGCGGATGGCTTCCTCGACCTTGTTGATCTCGAGCATGTGCTTGCTCAATGCCAGGACAAAGTTGGCCGATTTGTCCGACTTGTCGAGTTCGTAGGCCTTGAGCGCCTTGTCGAGGGCCTGGATGGCCTTCTGGGGATCCTGAGCCTGGGTGGCCAGAAGCTGCACCTGGATGCGCAGGGCCGGGGCGGTGTAGCTATTGTCGATAAGGGAAGTGCTTTGGTTGCCGCGGCGCAGGGAATTGGCGAGCGCGATGATCTTTTCCGCATAGTCGTATGACTTGTCGAGGTCCTTTTTGGTGAGGTTGTAGGCGTTGGCCAGGTATAGGAAAACGCGCATCTTGTTGCCCGTTTCGATCTCCTCGTATCCCAGGGCCTTCTCACCGAACTGGATCGTTCGATCGTACTGTTGCAGGTGGTATGTGGTTTCGGCCAAATGCAGGTACATGTATAAAGTGTAGCGGTCTTCCCTGTCGCCGTACTTTGTAAAATAGTCGTCGAGCTTCTCCATCTTGACTTTCAAGTCTTTCTCACCGACCAAGGCGGTCCAGGCATCGATCTGTTCTTTATCTATCCCTCCCGCGAGGAAGAGAGCAAACACGATAATCATTAGCGTCAGAATGATGACTTTTTTCATCGCCGGGAACCTCCACTAAGCGTTGTGCCAATAAAACATTATAAAAAAAGAAATCAGCCCGTGTCAAGCAAAATCCCCCCCTCTTGAAAAATAAATGGCATTTGACTAAACGGGCGCTCCTCCGGTAGAATATTGTCGTGACCAAGGCAAGGATCCTGTGCTGGCTGCTGACGGCTCCGCTCGTCCCCCTGTGGGCGCAATCGTTTCCGGTCAATTCGTTCGAGCTGCCGAACGGCCTGAAAGTGATCCTGGCTCCCAGTGATGACGTGCAGGCCGCCGCCGTCTGCCTGTACCACATGCGGGGCGCGCGCAACGAGTCGGCCGACAGCCGCGGCGTCTCCTATCTGTACCAGTTCCTGATGTTCGACGGAAATGAGAACCTCGAGCCCTACGACCATGTCCTTTTCGTGAACAAGATGGGGGGAACGGTCAGCGGGCGGGTCAACTACGACAACGCCTTTTTTTACGAGGTGCTCCCGGCCCAGGAGATCAACGTCGCTCTCTGGCTGGAAAGCGAGCGCCTGCGAAGCCTGCGCCTGGAAGACGCGAACATCGACTTCCATAAGAACCAGGTCTTCTCCCGCATCAACCGTCTCTGGGAGTCGAGCCAAAGCTTCAAGGCGCAGACCTGGGTCTCCGCGAAAGTTTTCGAGGGATCGCCCTACGAAACCCCGTTGTACGGCGACTTGAATAAGATCCGCTCGCTGAGCAACGAGCGCATCCGCGAGAACTATTCCCACTTTAGCAATCTGGCCGGCATCCTGCTGATCATCGCCGGGAAATTCGACAACAGCGAGCTGCGGGCCAGCATCAACAAGTTCTTCCAGGACCTGCCGCCGGGCCGCAGGCCCGTGGGGCCGGCCTTCAACGCTTATCCCCCGCGCAAGTCCCAGGTGCTCAAGAACTGGGTGGTGCCGGGGCTGAAAGAGCACTTCGTGGTGTACGGCCTCAAGGCTCCGGCCAAGATCGGCTATAATTTCATGTATTTCGATTTTCTGCGATACTACCTTACCGATCCGCGCATCTCCCGCCTGGAGCATATCCTCAATACCGTGAACAAGCTGGATGTCCGGATCGAGAGCGATTTTACCGACAACATGGAGTCCAACTGCCTCATCATCCAGATATCCACCCCCAGGCGCATCAACCTGGAAAAGGCCAAGTACGTGATAGAAAAGGAATTCCAGGCCCTGGGCAACACCCTGCTCGGCCATAACGATCTCCGCACCGTTCGCTCCTTGATGGAGATCGATTTTCTGAAAAGCATGGTCTCCCTGGAGGACCGCTGCCTGAGCATCGGCGAGTTCTATCACATGTTCAGCGAGTTGAATTTCTTTGACGTCCAGCTCCGGCGCCTGCGCCGCATCACCTCCTACGATGTGCTGGAAAGCGCAAAAAAGCATCTGGTCAGGGAAAACCAGGTCGTCCTCAATGTGTATGGCGAGTAAGCGCCCGCTCCGCCGCCTGTGCTGTTCCTGGCTCGGCGTGCTGCTGTTGCTGGCCGGCAGCCGGGCCGCGCCGGGCGAAACGCGGCTGTTTTCCTTCACGACCTCCAAGGGGCTGGCGGTCAAGGTCCTGCAGGACAACGGCATGCCCTTCATCCATGCCCAGCTGTACATTTACCTGGACAGCGGCCGGCAGAACCACTCCACCCTGGCCATTGCTCAGCTGGCCGTCATGAACATGTTCGAACGGGGTTTGAATTCCCCTTCCTCCAACCTGATGGACCTGCTGCAACGGCAGGGGAATGACTTTGCCATCGAGCGCACTCCCGAGTTCGTGAAGATCAGCATGAACCTGCTCCCCGACCGCCTATCCTCATTCTCGCGGTTGCTGAAGGAGATCTTCAATTACCAGGCCTTTCATCTGCGGAACTTCAACCGCAGCAAGGAGGATTTCTGGTCGTTTTTCAAGCGCAACAAAGAGTGGAGAAAAGAAGTCGCCCTGATGCTGGCCTACCAGCAGGTGATCAACAACTTTTACTTCGGCCAGGCTTTCCTGCAGCGGGAGACCCTGGCCGGCATCAACCTGGCCCAGCTGCGCTCCTTCCTGCTGCGTACGTTCCGTCCCGACAATGCCCTGCTGATCCTGAAGGGGGCGGTCAATCCCTATTTCATCCTGGGCATGATCGAAAAGGACCTGCTGCCGGTCTCGTCGAGGCCGGTGCCGGCCGCGCGGGCGCCGCTGCCGGTCAACGCCGCTCGCCGGATTTTTATCTTGAACGTCAATTCCGGTGAACTGCCGACAGTGTTCTGGTTCGACATCGCGCCGGCGGCGACCGATGCCAATTTCCTGCCCCACGCCATCGGCAACTTCACCTTGTTCGGATTTCCCGGGGGCCGGATCTACCGCGCCGAAAGAGGTCCGTTTCGCATGGGGGGATACAAGGTCGAGACCGAGCCCGTTCATTTCAAGAATTTCACACTCTTCTGCAATTCCCTGCGCCTGAACTACGGAGACCTGGAAAACTTCCTTTTGCTGGTCGAGCAAGAAAGGAGAAAGCTCAGCGCCCGTCCCATCCAGCGGCGGGAATACCTCGACGCCTTGAATTTCTACGTGGGCCAGGCCCAGGTGGGGACGAGCCGCTTCTCTCACGACCTGCAGGGAGAGATCAATCGCTTCTCGGGGCAGGGAGCGGGATCGTCCGCGCGCCGGGTCGGGCCGGAACTGGTTCAGGAAGCGAGTTTCAGCCGCGTCCTGCAGGCCTTGGATGAACAGATGGGATACCGGCAGAAGGCCGGCGCTCGCGAAAAGGGAATCGTGGTCCTGGTCGGGAACGCCAATCTGATCTTGAGCGGCTTGAAGCTTATCAAGACCGAGGCGTTGGAATTGTCGCTGGATTGAAACAAGGCGGCGACCGGATTTGAACCGATGAATAGCGCTTTTGCAGAGCGCTGCCTTACCACTTGGCTACGCCGCCAAT
>JAFGST010000030.1 GCA_016934475.1 Candidatus Aminicenantota bacterium
AGGTCCGACAGGGCGCCCCGGGCCTGGAAGTAAAGGAGGCTGTCGCGGCGATCGCCGGCGGGGCGCGGCACTCCCTCCAGGATGTAGGCCGAGACATGGGCCGGGCGCAAGGCCGCAATCGTGCGGAAATTGGCCTCCATGCTCTTGGTTGACTGGGTGGGCAGCCCGATCATCAGGTCCATGCCGGTGTTGGCGAAGCCCGTTTCCCGGGCCGCTTCCAACGCCCGGATGCTTCGGGCGGCGTCGTGGTTGCGCTTCAGGAAGCGCAAGTCCCTGTCCTGGAACGACTGCGCTCCGATGCTCAGGCGGTTGATCCCGGCGCGGCGCAGCTCTCTGAGCCGCGCCGGGAACAGGTCCTCGGGGTTGGCCTCCAGGGTGACCTCGCTTCGGGAGTCGACGGCGAAATGCTTCGCTGCGGTTTCCAGCAATCGAGAAACCTGGCCCGCGTTCAGCAGCGAGGGCGAGCCGCCGCCGAAGTAGACGGTGTTGACGGCCAGCCCGGGATCGCGGCGCAGGCGCATCTCCTGCCGCAGCTGGGCGAGATAGTCTTCCACCCGCTCCGGCCGGTGGGCTTTCTTGAAGAAATGGCAGTAGAAGCAGGCGCGGCGGCAGAAGGGAAAATGGAGGTAGAGACCGGCCGGCTTCAAATCAGGACCAGCTTTTTTATCTCGATCCAGCCGGCGATGCGTTCCGAGGCGGTGACCTGGATCCAGTCGCCCAGGCGGTCAATGACGCGCACTTCCAGGCCCGGATGGACCTGGAACAGTACGGTGTTGTCCTCGCCGGGACCGCTGCGCAGCCGCGCGTCGGCCGCGACGACCACGGCAACCTCGCTGCGGCCCAGGGCGGCGGTGCGCACGCGGAGATAGGCGCCCAGGACCGCGGCGGCCAGCAGGGAGAAGGCCAGGGCGTAGGCCAGCGCCTTGTTCCTGCCGCGAGTCAGCAGCCGGAACAGGCAGGCGTTGAGAACCAGCACCGCCGCCAGTAGGAGGACGCCGAGAGCATCCAGGCTCAGCGCGCTCTCCAGCCATTGCCCGGCGCGGGTGATGAAGTCGGGCCTCGGCCGTGCGACGTCGTCGCGGAAATGGCGGTTGGCCATGGCAATGTTGCGGGCGATGGCAGGTTCCAGCGGGCGCATCCTCCTGGCCCGGAGAAAGCTGACCTTGGCCTCGACGTAGTTCTTCATCTTGAAGTGGCAGTTGCCGATGTTGAAATGAACCTTCCAGTCGCGGATCTGCTTCTCGACGCCGCCGTAGAGGGCCAGGGCTTCGGCGTACCGGCCTTCCTCGTAGCGTTGGTTGGCCAGGTCGAAGTCGTCCTGGACCCCGGCGAAGGCTAGGACGGCCGTCAGCGCCAGGGCCGGAAAAATGAGGAGCGCCGTTTTCGCCTTCATTTCAGCTTGCCGTCAATCTCCTTCAGCAGTTTGCGCAGGTCTCCCAGGTCACGCTGCAGCTCCAGCGCCGATTTCTTGAGCTGCGAGAACCGGGCCAGGTCGGATTGCCCTTTGAGGAACAGGAGCTTGTCGATGCGCTCCCTCTCAATCCCCTTGCGGCGCAGCCACGCGGCGATGCGCTCGTCGGAGGTCTCGGCCGGGCCGAGGCCGCTCTTCTCCTGGAAGTACCGTTCCAGGGTCGGGGCGATCTCTTCGCCGCTGCGCACTCGGGCCAGCCGCCCCAGGGCCAGGGCCAGGATGCGCCGGTTTTTTACCAGCCGGCTGGCGGCGACATGACGGTCCCATACGGCGGTCTTGAGCAGGACCAGCAGGTTGGCGGCGAACAGGAGAGTGACCAGGGCGGCGTACCAGGGCCGGCGGTGGAGCGGCCGCGAGCGGTCGCGAAGCGGTCCGACCTTGATGAAGTCGATGTCCTCGCCCCGGCGCACGATGGCGCTGCCGGGCAGGGTGGAGGCCGAAGCGACGGATGTCTTTTCGCCGCTGACCGTGATTTGCAGCGGCTCGCTGCGCAGTCCGACGACGGCGCCGCGGGCGGGATCGTAATAGCGGAACTCGACGGGTGGGATCTCGACGACGCCTGCCGTCTTGAAGGCGACGGGGATGTCGGCGCGCAGGGTGCCGGCCAGGGCCGACGGCGAAAAGGAGGTTTCGTGCGTGACCTTGGGCGGGTACACCTGGACCTGGGCGCTCTGGGGCGGCAGCGGCGGAATGAGGGCCTTGACGTTGCCGCTGCCGCGGATCTCCATGCGCAGGGTGACGATCTCGTTGATGTCGGCCTTTTCCCTCGGGCAATCCAAGGAAAAGGAGAAGCGACCGATGGGCAGCCCGGCCGCCGCCGGCGGAGGATCGTTGACGGTGACCCGCACCTCCTGGGTGGAGCGGCGCAGCGGCTGCGTGCCGAAAAAAGGCGAAGCGGGATCGGCAAGCTGCAGCTCGAACTCCAGGGCGGGGATGGACAAGGTGCCGGTCTCGCTGGCGAAAAGCGTCGCCTTGCGCACTTCGTAGACCTGGTATGCGACGCCGTTCACGTTCTCGCTCCGCGGCGTGATGGAGCGGGGAACCGGGAACCATTCCTGCCAAAAGCCGGCGAAGGAAGCCCCGGACAGCATGTTCACCGCCTCGATGCGGTCGCGGGTGTAGAGCAGGACGCGGAAGAGCAGCGGCTCTCCTCTCAGGCAGGTCGTCTTGGAGAGGACGGCACGTAGGGTGGAATCGACCTTCTGCGGCTGCCGGTCACGGAAGGGCGAGGAAAAGAAATCGTCGTCGAAAAAGGAAGGAGGCGCGGGGCGGGGGGAAGCGCCCGCCAGGAGCCGGCCCTGGACCACCTCGATGACGAAGGCCTGCGTTCGGTATTCGCGTCCCTGATGCAGATAGCGCACGGCGGGCAGGTCGAGACGGCCGGTGCGCGTCGGCATCAGGTAGTAAGCGAAGCGCGTCACCGAGGTGCCGGCGCCGTTGCGCAACTGGAACTCGGTGCTGCGCGACGTCTGCAGCACGCGGAAGTCGTCCAGGTGCGACAGGTCGGGCTGGGAGGGATTGTCGATGTCGCGGAAGCTCATGGTGTAAACCAGGGTGTCTTCGAGGCCGATCTTGTCGGCGCTGATCCCGGCGGTTACGCTAGCGGGCGAACGATCTTCATCCGCCGGGACGGCTCCCTGCGGGAGCACGCCGGCGGTTACGCTGGCGGCGGCACCGCCTGGGTCCATGCCGCCCCGCAACCCGGCTTGGGCCGGCGCCAGGAGCAGGAGCAGCAGGCAGAGCGGTCTACCAGTCCTTTTCATTGCGGACCGGGGCGGTCTTGCGCTTTTTCTTTTCCATCTGCTTCCTCTCGTTCTGGTCGAGGAACTGCATCACGGCCTCGTGCTTCTGCTGTTCGTCCTCCGCCTGATCCTGCTGCTGCGGGTTCGGCTGCGGCTCCTGCTCCTCCTGGATCTTTTTCAAGGTCAGCTCGAAGTTCTTTTTCGCCTGAATGTCGCCGGGATCGAGCCGCAGGCAGCGCTTATAGCTTTCCAGGGCCTCGGGAAACCGGCCCAGGCGGTAGAGGGCGTTGCCCAGGTTATAGTGCAGGCCGGGGGCGTCCGCTTTCAGCTTGGCCGCCTCGATGTGCGAAAACTCGTCGAAGGCTTCCGGATACTTCTTCAGCTGGTAGAGGGCGGCGGCGGTGTTGTTTGCCAGCGCCGGGGCGTTGCTTTTCAGGCCCTTGGCCGAGAGAAACAGCTCCAAGGCCTCGGTGAATTCCCCCCGGCGGTAGGCCTCGATCCCCTTCTGGTTCCGGCGCGCGGCCGGCTCGAACCAATGCCATCCGGTGAGCAGAGGCAGCAGTAAAAGCAGGATCAGCCTTTGCGCCATGCGATCCTCCTGTCGCTCAGGGCCATCTCCGTGGCCAGCAGCAGGACGGCCAGCAGCAGGGGATAGGCGAAACGGTCGATTTTCCTCCGCTGGACCCGCCGCGCGAGCTGCTGCCGCTCGTAGGTGCGCAGGATTCCCAGCAGGGGAGGAATGCCCGCCACGGCGCCCAGGCGGTAGTACTGCCCGGAGCATTCGGCGGCGATGCGCGCCAGCGTGTCCTCGTCGAGCCGCGAGCGCACCATGTTGCCCTGGCGGTCCTTCTTCCAGCCCACGGTCCTGCCCGTGCCGTCCAGGATGGGGATCGGGGCGCCGCCGGGGGCGCCCACGCCGACGGTGAACACCGTGACCTGCCGCTTGCGGAGCTCCCGCACCGCTTCCGGCCAGTTCCCTTCCTGGTCCTCGCCGTCGCTGATCAGGATCATCACCTGCTGGCTGGAGCGGGAGCCGCCGAGCAGGCGCGATCCGAGAGCGAAGGCCTTGGCGAAGTCGGTCCCCTGCTCCTCTTCCGGGCTGAGGGACGAGGACTGGGCCAGGAGCTTGAACGCCTCGTGATCCAAGGTGGGCGGGCATTGCACATAGGCCGCGGCGGCGAAATTGACCAGGCTGACCCTGTCGGTGCGCAGGACGTCGACGACCGCCGACACCAGGTTCTTCGCCGCCTCCAGGCGGGAGGGCGGCAGGTCCTGCGCGTTCATCGACGCCGAGGTGTCGAGCAGGAAGACGATCTCCAGGCCGCGAATGTTCACGCTTTCGAAGCGTTCCCCCCATTGCGGCCGGGCCAGCGCCGTGATCGCCAAGGCGAACACGGCGAGCAGCAATGCCGTCTTGAAAAAATCGATCTCGCGGCCGCCGCGCACCACGACCCGCTCTTCCGCTTCCGCGGAGACGAACTCGCGCAGGATGCGCCTTTTTTTCCGGTAATTGTGGATGGCCAGGACGGCGAACGGGATCAGCAGCAGGAGCAGAAACAGGGCGTTCGGATAGGCGAAAGTCATCGACGTAAGCTGGGTGCCGCAGGATTGAACGGTTTTGCCATTTTTTCATCGATATTATAGCAAAATGTAGGGTGCAGTCAAAGATGAATTGGCATTCGCTTTGCGGCGCGCGGAAGGTTCTAGGGGCGGGAATCGGGGTCCACCCCTACTGGAGCATGCCGTCCGGTTTACTCGGCGGCCGCGACCCGCTACAATGTCCCCATGAAAAGGGAAAAATTGCGCGCGGTGATCATCGGCTTCGGCAACGTCGGGCGGAAGATGGCCATGATGCTGACCGAAGAGGCGGGGCAATACCCCGGTCTGGACGGGCTGGACCTGCAGCCGGTGGCCATCTTCACCGGGCGGCACGGGGGAGTGGCCAGCGCCGGGGGAATCGACCTGATGAAGGCCCTGAAGCAATACCGCGAAAAAGGCTCCTTCCCGGAGGCGCCGATGGCCGTGCTGCAGGCGCTGGAAACGATGGATTACGACGTGCTGGTGGAGCTGTCGACCCTGGACATAAAGAAAAGGGGGGAACCGGCCATCTCGCACGTGCGCGCGGCGTTGCGCCGGGGAAAGCACGCGGTCACGGCCAACAAGGGACCGGCGGCCTTCGCCTACCGCGAGCTGTCCGACCTGGCCCGCAGAAGAAAGGTGCGGTTCCTGTTCGAGAGCGCGGTGATGGACGGTGCCCCGGTCTTCAGCCTGGGGCGGACCCTCAAGGGCGTTCGCGTGACCGGTTTTTCCGGCATCTTCAACACCACCACCAATTACGTCCTCTCGCGCCTGGAGGCGGGCGAGAGCATGGCCGAAGCGGTCAGGACCGCCCAGCGCCTGGGCTTCGCCGAGTCCGACCCCAGCCTCGACCTGGACGGCTGGGACGCCGCGGCCAAGACCGCCATCCTGGCCAACGTCTTCCTGGACGCCGGCATCGATCCGCTGCAGGTCGAACGCCGCGGCATCCGGGAATTGACGCCGGAGGCGGCTGCCAGGGCCGCGACTGCAGGCAAGCGCTTCAAGCTGGTCTGCCGCGCCTGGCGTGAGGACGGCCGGGTGCGCGCCGAGGTGCGGCCGCAGGAAGTGGGCGCCGGCCATTGCTTCGCCGCAGTCAACGGCCGGGCCGCCGCCCTGCGCCTGGAGTTCGACATGCTGGGGCCGCTATGGATCATGGAGGAGGATCCCGACCTGATGGACACCGCCGCGGGCGTCCTGCAGGACCTGCTCGTCATCACCACGGACGACTAAGGATGACTGCCCGCTGCCACCGCTGGAGAATTTTTTAGACATCGAGATCCGCGCCGGTGAGAAGACGTATCCGCACTGACAGGAAGAACTAACAGCCTCAGATAGGTTCGAAGTTCGGCGTTCGAAGTTGAGCGGCACGGAAGAATCGTTGAAGAGTTGAAGGGTTCAAGAGTTCAAGCGTTCAGAAGCGGCAATAGTTCGATCATCACGCCTAAACGCTTCAACCCTTTAACTCATCAACTCTTGAACAGGGCTTCTGCGTCAACTTCGAACGTCGAACGTCGAACCTTCTGCAGTCACTGGGGCGCCGGGCCATGCAGCAGCTGGCTCTCCTTCTTCTGCGGGCCAGTATTTTGCGCCAGGTCCCATCCGGTCAGCCAGGTGACGATGTCGCGGTCGCCGTGCAGCAGAACGACGATCTCGTCGCTGTCTCCGCCGCCGGCCGGCTCGGCCTCCAACAGGAGCTGGACCACCTCGTCCTCGGATTCGAGCGGGACGGACCAGGTGAGCGAGTCGTAGGCGGGAATGTCGGCGCCGTCCCCGTCAACCCAGGCCGTCATCGGCATGTTGCCGATGTTGACGATGGTCACATACGCTTCGTACTCCACTTGCTCGCAGGACGCCAGGAAAAGGACTGCCGCCAGCATGGCGAAGCCCAGCCACATCCGTTTTTTCATGAGTGCCTCCAGGCGGGGGATGCACCGCCATCCGATATTCAGCAATATTATTGCCAAGTTTGCAAGGCGATAGCGTCCTGAAATAAGGACACTCCGCCCGCCGCGGTTTCATTTAATCCTTTCCGGGCGTATAATACCTTTTTTTCGGAGGAAAGCATCATGAAACTGCAGATCGTTCTCGGCATTGCCATTCTGCTGGTGGCGTTGCCGGTTTGCGTCCAGGGGGCGGGTGAGCTCAGGATCGATCCCTGGCTGGTCCTGGGACCGGCGGATATCGTGGTCGACGGCAAGGCCCTGTCCCCCGGGGGCGACGCGGCGCTGGACTATGATTTCCTCGATCCGGCCCGCCTGCGGCCCCTTGAGGGGGCCAAGATCCAATGGGGCGCGCGCCGAACGATTTCCTGGCGTTCCTCCTCCGCCCGTTTCGGCGCCCCGGCCGCGAGGCAGGCCGTCTACCTCGCCGCGTACTTGGAATCCCAGCGCTGGCTGCAGGCCGACCTGGCGATCGAGGCCGCCTTTCCGGTCAAGGTCTACCTGGATGGGTCCGCCCTGGCCAAGGATGGTGATAGGGGCTTCTATCCGTTGGCCCTGAGCAACGGCAAGCACCTGCTGGTGGTCAAGGGGATTCTCCTCCCGAAGGGGGACGCCTCTCCGAAGGCGCCTCCCCAAGGAGAGCAAGGGCATGCGCTGCGGGCCGTAATAAAGAGAAGGCCCGCCTTCACCAGGGATCCCCTGAAGATTTCCCTGGACGCCAGCCGCCGCTGCTCCATGGAGGACGTGCTGAACACGGTGACCATCCAAGATGTGTTCCTGTCGCCCGACGGCCGGCACGCGGCCGTCGCCCTCCGCCGGCTTCCCCGCGGCGCCTCCAGCGGCCAGCAGTGGCTGGAGATCATCGATACCCAGAACGGCTCCCGCCTCTTCACCTCCAGGGGGCTGGGTGAGATGGGCGGTTTCTGCTGGCTCGGCGATTCGCGCCGCTTCAGCTTCACCCGCGCCGAGAAGGACCTCACCGACCTCTGCCTCTACGACCTGGGCGACCATTCCAATCGCACGCTTCTGGCGGGAATGAAGAACTTTTCCTCGTACTGGTGGGCCGACGACGGCTCCTACCTGGTGTACGCCACCGCGGAAGAGCCGGTCGGCGACAGGCCCTACCGCCATGTACAGAGGATCGACGACCGCTCCGCACAGCCGGAGCGCCGCCAGGCCCTGACCCTGTTCTTCCCCGCCGCCGCCGACGGCGGGACGCGCCTCCCGCTCTCCGGGTTCGCCGATGATTTCTCCCAGGTGCGCGTCAGCCCCGACGGGCGATCGCTGCTCCTGGTCTCGTACCCCGAGGACCCCAAGGTGCGCCCCTTTCACCGGAACGTCCTCGTGCTCTACTCGCTCGCCGAAGGACGCCGGCAGCAGATCCTCGACGATCCTTGGATCGAGGACTTCGTCTGGTCTCCCGATTCCGGGAAGCTGCTCCTTCTGGGAGGGGCGTCCGCCTTTTCCGGGATGGGAAGCACCCTGCCGCCCGAGGTGATACCGAACGACTTCGATGCCCAGGCCTATGTCTATGACCTGAGGACGAAAAAGGCGGAGCCGCTGAGCCGCTCCTTCGCCCCCTCGATCGATTCGGCCTTCTGGCATCCCAACGGCAGTATCTACATGAAAGTGACCGACCAGGACCATGCGCGTCTCTACCGCTGCCGTCCCGGCGAGAAGCGCTTCACCCGCCTGGAGACCGCCTGCGACGCCGTCGAGAGCGTGAGCTTTTCCCGGTCGGGCCGGGCGGTTTTTTCGGGATCGGGGCTGGCGGCGCCGCAGAAGCTCTTCGTGCTTGACCTGGGCGCTGGGGGAGCCAGGGTGCTGAAGGACTACAACCGGGACGATTTCGCCGCCGTCCGCTTCGGCCGGACGGAGAACTGGAGCTTCAAGACGCGGGAAGGCCGGAGGATCGGCGGTTACCTCTGCTTCCCGCCCGGCTTCGACCCGGCGCGCCTGTGGCCCTGCATCGTCAACTACTATGGCGGCACCACGCCCATCGGCCGCAATTTCGGCGGCCGCTATCCTAAGGACTGGTACGCCGCCAACGGCTACGTCGTCTGCGTGCTGCAGCCCAGCGGCGCCATCGGCTACGGCCAGGAATTTTCCAGCGCCCACGTTAACGACTGGGGCGAAATCACCTCCGAGGAGATCATCCGCGGCGTTGAGGAGCTCCTGCGCACCCATCCCTATATCGACAACCGCCGCGTCGGCGCCATCGGCGCATCCTACGGCGGCTTCATGACGCAGCTGCTGGCGGGCAAGACCGACCTTTTCGCCGCCCTGATCTCCCATGCCGGCATCAGCGCCCTTTCCTCCTACTGGGGGGTGGGCGACTGGGGCTACAGCTACAGCGGCGTGGCCACCGCCGGCAGCTTCCCCTGGAACCGCAAGGACATCTATGTCGGCCACAGCCCGCTCTTCATGGCCGAGCGCGTCCGCAAGCCGTTGCTCCTGCTCCACGGCGAGGACGACAACAACGTGCCGCCGGGGGAGAGCTACCAGATGTTCGCCGCCCTGAGGCTGCTGGGCAAGGAAGTGGCCCTGGTCACCTTCCCAGGACAGCGGCACTTCATTCTCTCGCCGGAGCAGAGGGTGCGCTGGCTGCAGACCATCATGGCCTGGTTCGACCGCTGGCTGAAGGGAGAAGGGGAGTGGTGGAACGAGCTTTACCCTGGCGAGAAATAGGCCCTCGGCGGACGGCTTACGGCGTGCGGCGGCCGGCCTTTCGTCATGCGTGAACGACGACGCATTTCCTTTTCAGATCCCGATCTCCTTAGTGAACCTGATGAAATGCTTCCACTCGATGGCCGGCCAGCTCTCGGCCTTCAAGGCGCCGTTGGCGCGGCTGATCAGCGAAACCTTGGCCGCGGTTTCATCGCCTTCGGCCTCGTAGATATCCATGAAGTCGTAGGGCCCCAGCAGGGCGTAGTGTGCCAGCCACTTTACGTCGGGGCAAAGCTTGTCCACCTTCTTTTTCCACTCCTTGCCGATGGCCGCGCGCCGCTTCAGGTCGGCCGAGATCTCCGGCGTCATCGAGGTCATCAATATGTAGGTTCCCATGCGTCACCTCCCTATGTCCAGATTCTATGCCTTTTCAGGATTTCAGGGAAGAGAGAGGGAAGGCAGAGGGAAGAGGGAGTGGGACAAGGCATTTTTGAACTCTAGGCAAAGATGTCGCTGCAAGGCATTTTCCACTTTGTCTTCCCTCATTCTTCCCTATCTCTTCCCTCTGCCTTTCCTGAGTCTCCTAGAAACTGCTGCCGGTCCTGAGAAAAAGCCACCACCGCTTCTCCGGTTCGAAGCCGCGGGCGACGCCGAAGGCCAGGTCGTATGCCGCCAGGCCTCCGAAAGCGAGTCGCAGAACCGCTTCGATTCCCGCCGAAAACGCAAGCGGATGCGTGGTCAAGTCGTACGCCAGGCGGCCGGCGTCCAAGAACGGCTTTAGCCACACCCGGTCCAGGCTGACGGCGGGCAGGAGCGCCTTTTCGATGTTGAACAAGGGCAAACGGTATTCCAGGTTGAACTGCCAGCCGCGGTCGCCCCTATAATATCCCGCGTCCAGGCCGCGAAGCAGCTTGAAAGGGCGGCAGCTTCCCAATCCGCTTTCGGCCGTAAAGCCGCCCATTGCGTAGTAGCAGTTCTCCGCACCCCAGCTCTGGGCCGCCGCCAGGCGCCAGGCCAGCACGCCGGGCCGGAAGAGTGGGATATAATTGCGAAGATCGAGCTGCAGACCCCGGCTGGCCCACGGGTTACCGAGGCCCTCAGGATGAATGAATCCCTGCGCGGAGAAGCGAACCCCGTCCGTCTGAGAAACCGAATCGTAGTATTCGCGGGCCGAGTTGAAGCTCAAGCCCAGACGGAAACCATTGAAGCTCCCGGGATAGACGTAAGTGTTATTTGCGTCGATGTAGCTGCGCCTCTCCTGATGCAGGCCGGCATAGGCGAAGATTTGCGAGCGCCTGCGGACGCGCAGCGGCCAAAGCGAGGCCAGTTTCAACTCCTGGGAGCGTTCCATGGAGCGGGAACCGCGGTAATAGTCAATGCCGTCGCTGTAGATGAAGGATAAGGTCGGGAACAGCCCGTCGTAAACATAGCTGAACAAAAAATTGCCGCGGCGGCTGGAGAGGCCGTAATAGCCCTCCAGGCTGTAACCGTGGGTGGCCAGGGCGTCCTGGCCGCCGGTCATGAATCCCGCCTGGAACTCGTCGCCGCCCAGCCGCCAGGCAGGGGCCCACCAGCGCGGCAGCAGATCGCGCCAGGGGCGGTAGGGGCGGGAAGCGGGCGGCGGCAACTCCGGCGGGGGCTCGGGGATTTCCGATGCCACGGTCATTTCCAGCGGCGAGAACGGCAGCCCCTCAACGGCGCTGCGGGAGATCTCAAGGCCGCGGCCGCTGAAGAAAGTGAAATAGACATCACCGCCGTCGCGGGAGAGGTCGAAATGCCGCAATCCCGAAAGCCGCGGATCGGTGCAGACGGCGCCCCCGCCCCCGATGGAGATGGAGGCCAGGCGCGAGGACTCCCTGTCCGCAAGGATGAAGAAGAGCGCGCCGTCGTGCCTCCAGCGCGGCTGGCTGAGGTCGGCGCCCTGGAGCGAGACAAATCCCTTTTCCTTCCCTTCCGAAGTGTAGAGTGCCAGCGCCCAACCCCCGTCCTGGGATTTGACCGCAACGGCAACCATGCTGCCGTCGGGCGAAACCGCAGGCTGGGCCATCCCGGTGAAGGCGCGGGACATGGAGCGGACTTTCCCGTTCTTCGTGTCGAACAGGGCGAGGTGATAACGGCCGCCGCGGCGCTGGATGCAGTGAATTCGGTCGGATCCATCTGCTTTTGCCGGCTGCGAAAGGCGCTGGCCGCGCGACAAGCGCCGCCGCTTCCTTTTTTCCAGGTCGTATTCGTACAGGTCGGAGAACTCGCTGAAGGCGTGGTAGTTGTCGATGGCCGACAAGACTATCTTCTTCCCCTTTTCAGCGACGCATAGGCCGTTGACCGCGTCCATCTTGAACAGGATCTTTTCCTGGCCGGTGTTAAGGTCGAGTATCACGACCTCGCCCCGGCTCCGGTAGTCGCGGCGGAAATATGCGAGACGGTTTCCGCCCAGGGCGCAAGGGTATAGCTGAAAAAAGCCGTTCTTCGTCAGGGGCTCAGGGCCGGGCTCTCCAATGACGGGAATGGAGTCGCGGTATTCATGCCAGAGTTTTTTCAGCGGCTCGCCGAATGCCTTCTTGAAGTCGCGGCTGCTGCCGGTCAGGAGCAGCTGGCCGGAGATCCGCTCCAGGTAGCGGCGCAGGCTGTCGACGCCGTGCCGCTTTTTCAGGAACTCCATGAAGCCGGCGCCGTAGAGATATCGGGATGTCCCGCCGGGCCAGGCGGCGGGCATGCCGGCGATGCGGCTCCATGAAGGGAAGAGGCCGTCGCGGCGCGCCGCCCCCAGCATCAGGCGGTAATGGGGATGATCCAGGCGGCCGTCGCCGCTGAAGCGGGATTCCCCCTCCACCGCCATTCCCTCGAGAACCCAGGGAGGCATCTGGGCGGCCGGGTAGAAGACCGGCAGCGTGCCGAACAGGCGACGGGCCGCCTGGAAGGGCGGGGAACCGGCATTCAGGTTGAAGATGTGGGTCAGTTCGTGGGCCAGGACCAGGTCGAGCGTGGCACGGCTCGATGCCAGATCGGAGTCCGGGGGAGGCTCGGCCAGGTTGACCCCGACCAGGTTGAAGGGGAAGAACGTGGCGAAGCCATTGGCCTGGTCGGTGCTGTCATTGATGACGATCCGTGTCCGCCCGGTGAGGCGAAGGCGCCAGAAGGCGGCCAGGGCCTCGTTGAGCGACTCAGCGGCCGACAGGGCCGCCGCGGCCTCGATAGCGGATCCGGCGGGAAAGACGACCGTAAAGCCGCTGCGTTCGATCTCGCGCCAGCGCAGGCCGGGCGGATACTTGGCCGCTCTCAGATTTCCCGCCGGGGAGGCGGCCCATCCCAGGCCGGCCAGGCAGACAACGGCAAGGGCCTGCTTCTTCAAGGCTTGACCGCCGCCGCCAGTTTCCTTTCCCAGTTCCAGGCACTGGCGACGATCTCGTCCAGCGGGGGGGCTTTCGCCGCCCAGCCCAGATCGCGGCGAATGGCCCCGGCGTCGGCCACCAGGGCGGCCGGGTCCCCCGGACGGCGGGGGGCGTCAACGACGGGGAAATCGATGCCGCTGACCCGCTTGGCGGCGGCGACGACGTCACGCACCGAGTAGCCGACGCCGTAGCCGCAGTTGTAGGCGCGGCTTTCACCCCCCCGCCCAAGGTACTCCAGGGCCAGCATGTGGGCGGAGGAGAGGTCGTCGACATGGATGTAATCCCGGACGGCGGTGCCGTCGGCAGTAGGATAGTCGGTTCCGAACACCTCCAGGCGCTGGAAGCGCCCCAGAGCGGTCTTCAGGGCCAGGGTCATCAAGTGGGTGGGCCGGGGGTAGTCCTGTCCTAGCCGGGCCTGGCGGTCGGCCCCGGCGGCGTTGAAGTAGCGCAGGGCCACGTAGCGGAAGCCGGGCGCGGCCGCCGCGACGTCGGCCAGCATCATCTCGCCGATGCGTTTGGATCGGCCATAGGGATTGATGGGCAGCAGCGGCGCCCTCTCGTCGACCGGCACCTTTTCCGGGATGCCGTAAACGGCGGCGGTCGACGAGAAGATGAAGTTCTCCACGCCGTTCTCCAGACAGGCCTGGAGCAGGCGCAGGCAGCGGAACGAGTTGTTCTCGTAGTATTTCAAGGGATCGCGCACCGACTCTTCGACCTGGATGAAGGCGGCGAAGTGCATGACGCTGCGGATGGAGTGCCGGCGGAGGAGCGAGCCGACCAGCGCGCCGTCGCCGACGTCGCCGTGGATGAATTCGCCGTAGAGAACAGCCTCCGGCTTTCCCGAGGAGAGGTTGTCCAGGACGATCGGCAGAAAGCCCTTCTCCCCCAGGTCGCGCACCACGTGCGAGCCGATATACCCAGCCCCGCCGGTAACCAGGATGGGCTCGCCGGAGGCTGTTTTGCGGCTTTTCATACTGAGAGTATATGAAAATGGCCGATTTCAGTCAAGGCAGGTTCGAGGTTCGAAGCTTTTAAAGAGGAATACGGCAAAATATTAAAAAAAGAATCTCGTTTATGGTTTTTTACATCGAACATCGAACTTCGAACATCGTTTTACTTATGAAAAATCCGTTAAAACAAGCCCTGAATCGTTGACACTAGGGGCGATATTGATTATAATTATCTTTCTTTCCCACTGGAAAAAGCAACAAAAACAAACAGGAGGATCGTAATGCGAAACGCCTTGATCATGGGTGCCGCTGGAAGAGATTTCCATAACTTCAATCTTTTTTTCCGTAACAATCCCGAGGTGAAGGTCAAGGCCTTCACCGCCACACAGATCCCCGATATCGCCGGCCGCAAGTACCCCAGGGAGCTGGCCGGGGAATATTATCCCCAGGGAATTCCCATTCACCCCGAGAGCGATCTGTCTTCCTTGATTAAAAAGCTGGACATCGAAGACGTGTATTTCGCCTACAGCGACGTCCGCCACCAGTATGTCATGGGCAAGGCCGCAGAGGTCATGAAAGCCGGGGCCAACTTCATCCTTCTGGGGCCGCGGGAGACCATGATCAAGAGCAGAAAGCCGGTGGTATCGGTATGCGCCGTGCGCACCGG
>JAFGST010000245.1 GCA_016934475.1 Candidatus Aminicenantota bacterium
AAGACGGTCGAGGAGATCACCCAGTACACCAAGGCCGGCGCCTTCTGCAAGTCGTGCATCCGCCCCGGGGGGCACGAGGAGCGCCGCCACTACCTGGTCGACATCCTACGCGACACCCGGGCCGCGATGGAAAAGGAGAAACTCTCCCTGCAGGCCGAGATCGACGACTTCGCTTCCATGAACCTGATCCAGAAGCATCGGGCCATCGAGAAGGCGCTCGACGAAAAGGTCCGGCCGCTCCTGGCCGCCGACGGCGGCAGCCTGGAAGTCGTCGACATCCGCGAGGCCGCAGGAACGGTCGCCGTTTTCATCCGCTACCTGGGCGCCTGCCGCGGCTGCAGCAGCAGCACCCGGGGAACGCTGCAGTTCATCGAGAACCTCCTGCGCCGCGAGCTGTCCGACGACATCCGCGTCACCCCCCTGTAACCCGCGATCCGGCTTGCACGCCCTTTCCCTGTGGGGTATACTTCCACCGTCATGAGCGGCGGCAAGAAGAGAGCGCGGGCGGCGGGCGAACGGCCACGGGACGTTGTCCGCGAAAGCGAGCGACGCTATCAGGACCTCCTGCAGCACCTGCCGGTCGGAGTCTATCGCACCACCGCCAGCGGGCGCATCATCGAGGCCAACCGGGCGCTGGCCGACATCCTGGGATTCCGGCGTTTCGACGACCTGTTCCAGTGCAACGTCAAGGATCTCTACGTGCGCAAGAAGGCGAGGCGCGAGCACATCCGCCGCCTGGCCGCCCGGCTGACCGCTTTCAGCGAGTTCGAGCTCCTCAGGCGCGACGGCAGGAGCATCTGGGTCAGGGACTATCCCCGCGCCGTGAAGGGCGCCGACGGCCGCGTGCGCTACATCGACGGCATCCTGGTTGACGTCAGCGAGCGCAAGCGCGCCGAGGAAGCCCTGCTGCGCTCGGAGCAGGACTACCGGCGGCTGTTCGAGTATGCCCACGACGCCATTGTCGTCTTCGCCGTCGAGGGGGAGATCATCCTCGACCTCAACCAGCGCGCCTGTGACCTGTACGGCCTGAGCCGCCAGGAGATGATCGGCATGTCCCTGGAGAAGGTCAGCAAGGACGTGGGCCAGGGCAAGGTGCGCATCCGCCGCATCCTGACCCGGAAGACCTCCCTCAACTTCGAGACCGTTCACCTGCGCAAGGACGGCAGCGAGATGCTGCTGGAGGTCAACGCCGCTCTGGTCACCTACCAGGGCCGTCGGGCCATCCTGAGCATCCAGCGCGACGTCACCCGCCGCCGCCTGCTGGAGCAGGCCATCCGCCAGATGGCCTTCCAGGATACGCTGACCGGGCTACCGAACCGCGCCCTGCTCAGCGACCGCCTGGTCCAGGCCCTCTCCCAGGCCCGGCGCAGCGCGCGCCAGGTGACCCTGTTCTACATTGACCTGGACGGCTTCAAGACGGTGAACGACACCTTCGGCCATCGCATCGGCGACGAGTTGCTGCGCGTGATCGGCGCGCGCCTGACCGGCCAGTTGCGCCGCAGCGACACCGTGGCCCGCCTGGGCGGAGACGAATTCCTGGTGCTGCTGCCCGATGCCGGCCGGGCCCGGGACGGCGAAAGGATCGCCCGCAAGCTGCTGGAAGAGATCCGCCGCCCCTGCCACATCGCCGGCCGGCGCCTGCAGATCTCGGGCAGCATCGGATTGGCCATCTTCCCCCGGGACGGCCTCAGCGCCGAGACCCTGATGAAGCACGCCGACCAGGCCATGTACATGGCCAAGGCCGCCGGTCGCGACGATTTCCGCCGCTTTGGCGGCAGGAAGGGCAAGGCAACCACAGGCAGCGGGTCCGAAACGCGTTGACGTCGCTCCCGCTTCGGCCTACAATCGCCTTGGCGAGGTGGAGCATGAAAGTGATCTCCTTTCTGGCCTTGTTCCTGGCCGCGCTGGCGACCGTCGCCGGCGACGGCGATCTCCTGGACCGCTGCGACCGTCTCTCGCGCGGGCAGCTGCAGAGCGTCATCGAGTTCTTGAGCGCCGACGCCTTGGAGGGCCGGGCGCCCGGCACCCGGGGCGGCGAGCTGGCCGAGAACTACATGCATGCCCTCTTCAAGGGGCTGGGACTGGAATGCCGCTTCCAGCCGTTCACCCTCCATGGCTTCCGGATGGCCGACCTGAGCGTGCGGGCCGGCGGGCGCGCCCTGGCCTTCGGCGAGGAGGTCGTCGGCAGCTACGTCCGGCCGCAAGCCGAGTTCCACCTGGAGGGCGACGCCGTCTTCGCCGGCTTCGGCATCCGCACGCCGATCTGGGGCTGGGACGACTACAAGAAAAGCGACGTGCGCGGCAAGGTCCTGCTGGTGCGGGTCAACGATCCCGGGTTGTTCCACCCGCGCGTCTTCGATGGAGCCGCCCTGACCTATTTCGGCCGCTGGACCTACAAGGTGGAGGAGGCGGTTCGGGCGGGGGCGGCCGCCGTCCTGCTGGTACACACCACGCCCACGGCCGGCTACGACTGGCAGGTGGTGCGCAACTCCTGGTCGGGGGAAGAGCTGTTCCTTCCGGACGACCTGGAGAACGAGCTGATATTCCGGGGCTGGGTGCGCGAGCAGGGATTGAGGGAGCTGCTGGCCGACAGGAAGATCGACCTCGATGACCTGTACCGCCGTTCGCTGAAACGCTCGTTCCGCCCCGTCCCCCTGGGCTTCCGCATCCGCATCTCCGGCCGCAACGTTTTCCGCACGCTGGAGACGCGCAACGTCGTCGCCGAGCTCCCGGGCAGCTCGGGGAAGAACATCGTTCTCAGCGCCCATATCGACCACCTGGGGCGCGATGAACGGCTGGAGGGCGACAAGATATTCAACGGCGCCATCGACAACGGCTCGGCGGTGGCGGCCATGGCCATGGTCGCCAAGGTCTTCGCCGCGGCCGGGCGCAAGCTCCATTACGGCCTGACCTTCCTGGCCTGCCAGGCCGAGGAGGCGGGACTGCTGGGATCGCGGTTCTACGTTTCCCGGGCCGATCCTCGACGCATCGCCGCCAACATCAATTTCGAATCGACGCCGGTCTGGGAGAGGAGTCCGGAGGCCTTCGCCGAGGGGGCGCAATACTCGACCCTGGAGGATATGGTCCGCGCCGTGGCAACGGCCCAGGGCCTGGCCTTCAGCCGCTTCTCTCTTTCCGACCAGGGGCTCTTCTTCCGCTCCGACCAGTTCTCCTTCGCCCGGGCCGGCGTTCCCGCGGCCTGGCTTTCGGCAGGAGAAAAGAACGCCGCGGGACGCAACCGCATCGCCGAGTTCTTCAAGGGCGGCACCTATCACACCGTGGATGACGAGTTCGATCCGGCCTGGGAGCTGGAGGGGCTGCGCCAGACGATCCGGCTGGCCGTCGGCCTCATCGAGAGCCTGCAGGCGAGCCGGGAGGTTCCGCGCTGGCGCGACCGCCTCCCTTTTCCGGTCGCCTCCCCCGATGGGAGGTGATTGACTCGCTCCGCGATCTGTGGTATAAAAATCGGTATCCAACCAAGGAGACGGACCATGTTTGCCATACTTGAAACCGGCGGAAAGCAGTATAAAGTCGCCGAGGGCGACATCCTGGAAGTCGAGCTGCTCCCCGCCGAGCTCGTAAAGAAGAATTCGGCCAGCCTGAACACCGTGCTGCTGGTCCAGGGGGATAAAGACGTGCTGATCGGCGATCCCTACGTAAAGCACGCCAAGGTCAAGATCAAGGTCCTCGAGGAGATCAAGGGCGAGAAGATCCGCATCGTCAAGACCAAGCCCAAGAAGGGCTACCGCAAGACCCTGGGCCACCGGCAGAAGCTGCAGCGCATCCAGATCGAGAAGATCGAGGTCAAGAGCGGCGCCAAGGCCAAAGAGAAGGAGACGGAATAATGGCACACAAGAAATCGGGCGGCAGCGCGAAGAACGGCCGCGAAAGCACCTCCAAGCGCCTCGGCGTCAAGAAATTCGGTGGCGAACGGATCCACGCCGGCTCCATCATCGTGCGCCAGCGCGGCTCGCGCATCCGGCCCGGCCGCAACGTCGGCATCGGCAAGGATGACACCCTGTTCGCCCTGGCCGGAGGCACGGTGCGCTTCGTCGACCGCGCCGGCCGCAAGTTCGTCGAGGTCGATCCCAATTAGTCCGCGGGCGTCCTTGCGCACCGTCCCCACCGCCGGGACCGACATCCCAAGGCACTGAGACATGTTCATCGACCGCGCCGTCGTTTCCTTCCGCTCCGGGGACGGCGGCGACGGCTCCCGAAGTTTCCGCCGCGAGAGATTCATCCCCCGGGGAGGTCCCGACGGCGGCGACGGCGGCAAGGGAGGGGACATCGTCTTGGTCAGCAGCCCGGTTTGTCAGTCGCTCACCGATTTCAAGTTCCAGCGCCGCTTCGTGGCCGGGAACGGCGGCGCGGGAAGCGGCCGCAAGCGCAGCGGCCGCAACGGCGCCGACGTCGTCCTGCGCGTGCCGGCCGGGACCGTCGTCAAGACCTTCCCCGACGAGAAGCTGATCTTCGATTTCGACCGCCTCGGGCTGCGCTGCGTCCTGGCCCGAGGAGGCAAGGGCGGCCGCGGCAACGTCCATTTCAAGTCTTCGGTCAACCGGGCGCCCCGCCGCTGCGAAAAGGGAGAGAAGGGCGAAACCATCCAGGTCGTGCTGGAGTTGAAACTGATCGCCCACACCGGCCTGGTCGGCCTGCCCAATGCCGGCAAATCGACCTTGATCTCCCGGATCAGCTCCGCGCGGCCCAAGATCGCCGCCTACCCCTTCACCACCCTGACCCCCAACCTCGGCGTGGTGGCTTTCCGTGACCGGAGCATGGTCGTCGCCGACATCCCGGGCATTCTGGAGGGAGCCCACCGCGGCGAGGGCATGGGGCTGGAATTCCTGCGCCATATCGAGCGCACGCGGATCCTGATCTTCGTCATCGATGTCTCGCCCTTCGCTTCCCTGGCGCCGATGGACAGCTTCCGGGTCCTGGAGAACGAGCTGCAACGCTACCAGCCGCAGCTGCTCAAGAAAAAGCTCATGGTGGCGGCCAACAAGGTCGACCTGGCCGACAGCGACCGGACGGCGATCGACGCCTTGCGCATTTTCTGCCGCCGGCGTAGAATCCCCCTCGTGGAGATCTCGGCGCTGCGGGGAACCAACCTGGAAAAACTGAAGGGGATCCTTTTCCGCTTCCATGAGCCAGAATAAAACCGGTCTCCTCGGCGGTACGTTCAACCCGGTCCACCGCGGGCATATCGAGCTGGGCCTGAAAATCAAGGCCGCGTTCGGGCTGGACAGGGTGCTCTATATCCTCTCGGCGCACCCGCCGCACAAGAAGCGGCAGCGGGTGCCCGCGCCCGAGCTGCGCCTGGCCATGCTGCGGGCCGCCCTGCTTCCCCATCCCGGGCTGGAGCCCTGCGACCTGGAGCTGCGCCGCCAGGGGGATTCCTGGACCATCGACACCGTCCACGAGCTGAAGGCAGCCGACCCGGGCGGCCGTTTCTATTTCATCACCGGCAGCGAGGGCTTCCTGAAGATCCGGACGTGGAAGGAATACCGTCGCATCCTGCAGGAGGTTTTTTTCATCATCGTCATACGCCGGCGGAGCCACCGCCGGGCCGTGGAGAAGCTGCTGCGCCAGGAGGGCGTTCCCTTCGGCCCCGAAGGCGCCGCGGCCGAGCAACCGCCGGCGGCCTTCCTGCATGCCTACGTCTCGGACTACCTGGAGCTGTCGGCCACGGCCATCCGCCGCAAGCTGTCCCACGGCCAAGACATCTCGCCCTACGTGGAAAAGAACGTGCAGACGATCATGGAGGACATCAAGCTTTATGAAGAAGGATGAATACGAGCGGTTGCGGGAGGACTTGCGGAGACGCCGCATCCCGGTGCAGATCAAGAAGGTCGTTGAGGTCCTGCTGGACGGGAAAGCGGAGAACGTGTCGGTGCTGAGGCTGAAGGGGCTGAACACCATGACAGACTACCTGGTCATTTGCAGCGGCCATTCCAGCCGCCAGAACCGGGCCTTGGCCGACTCCGTCAGGGAGCGCCTCAGCCAGGACCTGCGCCTGCGCCCGCTGGGCTCCGAAGGCGAGCGCACGGCCGAATGGATCCTGGTCGACTACGTCGACTTCATCATCAACATCTTCTCCAGCGAGTGGCGGCGCAAGTACTCGCTGGAAAAACTGTGGATGGATGCCAAGCGCTACGATTTTTTCCCTGATCGCTAACCTGCGCGATCCCAAGTCACAGGCCGTCCGGGCTGCGATCGAGCGCGTCGCCCCCCTGGACACCCCCGTGCTGCTGTGGGGCGAGACCGGCTGCGGCAAGGATTTCTGGGCCGAGGTGCTGGCCGCATCCAGCCCCTATCAGCCACTGCTCAACCTGGGGTGCGGCGACGTGCCCGAGACCCTGCTGGAGAGCGAGTGGTTCGGTTTTCGCCGCGGGGCCTTCTCGGGAGCCGATCGCGACCACCCGGGAAAATGGCGCCAGGCCGCCGGCGGCACGATCTTCCTCAACGGCATCGATTTGCTGGGCCTGAACATGCAGGCCAAGCTACTGCGGGCCATCGAGAGAAAAAAGGTATTCCCCCTGGGCGCCAGCGAGGAGGCCGACATCTCCTGCCGCTTCCTTTTCTCGGCCGACAGCGCCATCGAGGAAAAGGTCCGTCGGGGCGAGTTCCGCGCCGACCTGTACTACCGCATCTCCACGGTCAGCATCTTCATCCCCCCCCTGCGCGAGCGTCCGGACGACATCCTGCCCCTGCTGCGCTATTTTTGCGCCCGGGAAGGGGTGACGGTCGAGCTTGACGATTGCTCCTGCCAGCGCCTGCGCCTCTATCCCTGGCCGGGCAACATCCGCGAGCTCGAGAACTTCGCCTGCGGCCTGGCCGTGCGCAACGGCATCCTGGATCCGGAGGGGGTGGACGCCCTGCTGGACCGCCCGCAGCCCATGCTGGACCTCATCCAGGCCGGCGAGCGGACGCTCGGAGAGGTCGAGGCCGAGTACATCGCCTACCTGCTACGCAAGTACGGCAACAAGAGCCGGGTGGCGCGCATCCTGGGCATCACGCGCAAGTCGCTGTACAACAAGCTGAAGCGCCATGAACCACATTGAGCTGGTGTGCACCGGCGAGCTGAAATTCCCGGGGCTGCGGGAACTTGAAAAAAAATATTTACAAAATATCAATTATTATGTAAAATTCACCATAAAAAAAATGCGGGACGTCCGCCACCGGGAGGCCAGTTACGTGCGGGGAAAGGAAGGCGCCTTGTTTCTCCGGGAGATCCAGCCGCGCGACTTCGTCGTCGTCCTGGACGCCCGGGGCAGGAAAATGGACTCGCCGCGCTTCGCCGAGTTCCTGGGGAAGAAAATGTCCGCCGTTCCCGGCCGCCTGGTCTTCCTGATCGGGGGTTTCGCCGGCGTTGACCCCGCCGTGGCCACGCGGGCCGACATGGCCCTCTCCTTCTCCGACCTGACCGTCGCCCACGATATCTTCCGCATCGTTTTCCTGGAGCAGGTGTACCGGGCCATGACCATCCTCCACGGAGGCAGCTACCATCGCTAGGAGATCAAAATGAAAAACGAGCAGATCGCCAGGATACAAAAAAGACTGCTGGCCCTGAGGGCCGAGATCCTGAAGGTCATCGAGTGGCGTGACGCCCCCGGGGGCAGCAACGGGGCCATGGACGAGATCGACCAGGCCAACGAGCTCATCGAGAAGGAGATGGGCTTCGTCATGTCCAACAACATGAGGTCCAACCTGAAGGAAGTCGAGGATGCCCTGGAGCGCATCGAGACGAAGCACTACGGCACGTGCCTGCAGTGCGGCCAGGAAATCTCACCCAAGCGGCTCGAGGTCCTGCCCTTTGCGCGCTTCTGCGTCCCCTGCCAGGAGAAGATGGAGAACCGTGGCCGCTAGAACCCCAAGAAACCATCACAGAATGTTGCAGGGTCTAACTTGCCAGGTGCGTGCATGGCGTGCGTGATCAGGGTGCCAGACGTGTGATCTAGTAGGACTGAAGCACCAAGTTCCAAGCACCAAATTTCAAATAAGCTCCAAATTCCAATGACCAAATGACCCAAATGAAGAAAAGACACTTGAAATGCTTTTCGTTTAGGACATTGGAATTTGGAACTTGGAATTTATTTGTGATTTGGTGCTTGGAATTTTGTCCTACCCCATAGAGCGGTTTTAGCCCCTACCCATCAGGATTTATCAATTCCTTATTACTATTTGAATTCGTTTGAATTCTTGCTAACACTAACACTATTACTAACACCAAGAGCTCGAATAGGACTATTTCTTACCGTAAACCGTTTACCGTCTACCGTACATCGAGTGCTTGCTTCTCATCACTAATCACTTATCACTAGGCTACAACTCCAGCACCAGTCCCAGACGCAGGCTGCGCGGCAGCTGCAGCTCGTTGGCCAGCCGGTCAATGTCGTTGGAAAAGGCGTTTTCCGATAACTCGCCGCCGAAATCGAGCAGGTTGAACAGCGAGATCTCCAGCCGCCCTTTTTTGCCGAACAGCGTCAGGTCGTAGCCAAGCTTGAAGTTGAAGTCCCAGACGCAATCCTCCCTGGGCCCCCCTTTCCGCGAATGCTCGTCCTCGGCCTGGATCGTGTGGTAGGTGATGAGCCACTGGCCGTCGCGCTGCACGGCGTCGAGGAAGGCGAAGGGGTTGCCGTCGCGGTACTTGACGCTGCCGCCCAGGAAGAGGCGGCGCGCCAGGTAGTAGCCGAAATGAATGCGGCCGACGAAGGCGCGGTCGCCGTCGACGCGGCCGAAGCCGTTGATCCAGGAGTTGGGCGAAGCCTGGCTCTCGGAGATGACGCCGATATCGTTGGCCTCGGGGCCGTTGCCGAAGGCGGTGTTCCCCATGCCCATGTGCGCCATGAAGGAGAAGGAGAAGTACCAGCGCCGCTCCCGCTCGCCGTGGATGCGCAGCAGGAACTCGGCGTAGAAGGGGTCGCGGGCGAAGGAGGCGTTGCCCAGCTCGTAGGCCGTCACCGGCCGGTCCAGGATGTAGTAATCCGTTCCGCCGATCTCTTCGTATTGCCCGTATTCGCCGGCGTAGGAAACCCAGAGCGGCCGCAGGATCCGCTTGTACAGCCCCTTGAGGTCGAGCTGAAAGCGCCTCGAGAGCGGGGCGGTAAAGAGCAGTTCCAGCCGCTGGCGGCGGCTCGGCTTGAGGTCGGCGGCGGCGGAATGGCTGGCGCCGCCGCTCAGGGCGTACAGGGCTCCCTGCTCACCTTCCTGGAACAAGCCGTCGCGGTTGCCGTCGCGCCAATAGCGCACCTCGGCGCTGGGCCTCCGCGTCTCCAGGAAGTCGCTCACTCCGGCGCCCAGCTCGTAGGGCAGGTCGCCGAATGAGAGGGAGATCCGCGTCCGGCGCCCCGCCTGGAAGCCGAGGCCGACCTCCCCACCCATCTGCAGGAAGCCCAAAGCGTCCCCCCCTCCAGGGAAACCCAGCCTCTGGTGCTGGAGGAAGACCTTGGCCTCCAGGTCGAACCGGCCCCCCAGGTCAGCGCGCAGCAGGGAACCGGCCGTGGCCGTGCTCCGGTCATGGCGGTAGGAGGCGTCGCCTCCGGGCCACAGGTGAACCAGGTAGGGCTGGCCGGAGAACAGGATGGCGTTGTGCACGCCGCTCGTTTCGTTCGCCCGCGTGAAAGCGGCTGACAGATCCAGGTAGGGTCTCAGCCGAGCCTCGCGGCCCAGCAGGTCGAAGCGCAGTTCCCGCTCGAAGGCTAGCCGTAGGGTGTCGGCGCTGAACTCCCCCTGCCTGTCGAAGGGAAAGAACGCCTGGCCGTCGATGTCCTTCAGGTCCTTGGCGGCGTCAACGGCGAACGGTTGCAGCTCCTGGCGCTCGTGGAGCCAGGTGAATGAGCCGGTCAGTGTCCGTCCCGTCCAGGTGGCGCCGGCCAAGCACGAAAGGGCGTCCTGATTGTAGGTTTCCTGCGGCAGGCGGCCGGTTTCGGCGAAGAGATTGCCGCGGTTCCCCGAATTCAGCACGAGGTCGACATCCAGGACGCCGGCGGCGAAGCGCCGCTGCCAGCGCCCCAGGAGGCTCAGCCGGCGGCTCTCCTCCGAGAACTGCGCGTCGAGGACATTGAAGTCGTTCCAGCGCCTCTCGGCCGCGGCGTAGCCGCCGGCCAGCAGCAGTGAGGAGAAGCCGCGGCCCTTTTCTAGGGCGAAATCGAGCTGGACGTTGCCGTCGAAACGGCGGCGGGTGGCGTACAGATCGTCGGCGCGCAGGCTGGCGTGGTTGCCCACGATCCACTTGCCCATGGCGCTCCAGCCGCCCAGGTCGGAAAAAGCGGTGGAGAGCATGATCCGCGTGCGCGTCTCGCCGTCGCGGGCCGCCGCCGGAGGCACGAAATGGAAGCCGTACTCCCGCGCCGCCGGTGTCTCGCCGCGCAGGGCCATGGAGCCGAGGGCCAGCAGGGGGATCTGCAGCGCCGGCGCGCCGTCGTCCAGGGCAGAGCCGATGTCGTGGCCGGCGTAGCGCCAGCGGAACTGCGTCCAGGAGTCGCCCTCGAAATAGACCCGCGGGCGGTCGAAAAGGCCGTAGCCGCCGCTTTCTTCGGTCAGAGCCACCGCGCCGGGGGCGAGATTCTCGATGACGTTCGTGAAGAAGTAGCCGCCGGGCTGCGTATCCATGCGGAAGCCGTCGATGACGAATTCGTTCCCGTCATCGGCCGCTTGGACCGGCAATGCCATGAAGCAAGCTAGAGTCAGCAGGAATGCGAACAGGAAAAACTTTTTCATTTGAACAGACGTTCTCGCAGTGTCACGAAAAGCATAGAGCGATGCATTGCGGTTATCCATCACTCATCACTTGTCACCTTGGCTCGTTTCTGTGCTGCTGCCATCTGTCGTGCGCCATATGCCAAGCTCCATGCCTTTTCTTCACCTGTCAGTCGATAAGCAGGCTGACCCCGATTCCGGCGCCTCCGGAGGTGAGCGCGGGAACGACCTGGAGTCGCTTGTTCTGGTTGCGCACGACCATCCGGCCTACCGCGTAGCCCACGACGGCGCCCAGGAGGACGTCGGAGAACCAATGGGCGTCCTCGGTCAGGCGCGACAGGCCGGCCACGGTAGCCAGGCCATAGCAGAGCGGAGGCACCCAGGAGCGATGGCGGTAGTTTTCGGCGATCACCGTGGCCAGGCCCCAGGCCGAGACGGTGTGCCCGGAAAAGAAGGAATCGTACCGGGAAAAGTATCCCTCGCTGTAGCGCTTGAAGAACGCCGAGGGCCCATGCCAGCGGTCGCGGCCATCGTCGACCGAGGGGCGCTGGCGCCCGGCCAGGTGCTTGACGACCTGGACCAGGAATCCGGTATGCAGCAGCGTCTCCCATGCCATCAGCCCGGTGTCCCGGGCCCGGCGATCCCTGGCGATCACCCCTCCGAGGAAGAAGAGGCCGGCGATGCCGCAATCCACTCCCCAGTCGCCGAGCAGGGTGACGGGGGGACTGGCCTTGTCCACCCAGGGATTGCGTTCCTGGAACGACTTGAAATTCTCGTAGATCGCCTCGTCGTTGGCCACCAGCACGCCGGTCACCGCCACGACCGTGGACAGGACCAGGAAATTCTTGAGGTCGAGGCGGAAGGGCGCCGTCCACATCTCCCCCTCGTCCTTGAAAAAGCCCGAGACGTAGGGAGCGACCTTATCCTGCCGAACGGGCTCGGCCGCAGGAGATTTGCCCTCGACCGGCTCGCCGGCCTCCTGGCCGCGAAGAACCGGAGCGCATAGCAGGCAGAGGATGAGCGGGGCGGCCAGGACGTTGTGAGCGTTCACATGCGGTCTCCAAGAGCGGCCCGGAACAAGGGCAGTGGGAAAAATTATTTTACACCATCGACGGGTGAAAGTAAACCGTCCCGGAGACGGGGCGGCGGCCGCGTCCCCACCGCCGTCGGGCTTGACAAGAACGCGCTTTTGCCTTATAAGGTAGGCGATCATGCCGAAGTGGTGGAATTGGTAGACACGCCAGTTTCAGGTACTGGTGAGCATTGCGCTCGCGGGGGTTCGAGTCCCCCCTTCGG
>JAFGST010000031.1 GCA_016934475.1 Candidatus Aminicenantota bacterium
ACCAACTGCGCGAGAAGATCGGCATGTTCGTCGGCAACCCCGAGACCACCACCGGCGGCCGGGCGCTCAAATTCTACAGCTCCATGCGCATCGAGGTCAAGAGGATCATGGCCATCAAGGAGGGCACCGACATCGTCGGCGGCCGCGTGCGCATCAAGGTGGTCAAGAACAAGATGGCCCCCCCGTTCAAGGAGGTCGAGGTCGACCTCTACTACGGCAGGGGATTCTCCCGCGAGAGCGACATCATCGAGCTCGCGGTGCTCTACGGCATCGTGAGCAAGACCGGGGCTTGGTACTCCTACGGGGAGAACCGGCTGGGCCAGGGCAAGGAGGCCGTGCGCAAGCTGTTCGAGGAAAACCGCGCCCTCTTCGAGGAGATCAAGGGCAAGATCCTGGAAAAGACGATGCCGCCGCTGCGCCAGAGAGAAAAGGAATCCAGTTGAGGAAGTACTCGTTTTCCCTGCTCTACGTCGGGCTGCTCCTGGCCAGCTCCCCGTTCCACGTCCAGGTCAGGAATGCGCTGGTGGGATTCCGCGGGTTTCGCTTCAGCAACTACGTCCTGCTGGGGATCCTGGCGGCCTTCTTCCTTCTGGCGGCCGTGCGGGCGGTCCGATCGGGAAAGCCGCTGGAAATCGCCTCCCTGCTGCTGGCGCTGGCGATCGTCGTCTACTTCCTTTTCCAGCGCCGCATCTTCCTGAACAAGGCTTTTTTCTCCCACTTTCTGCACATCGCCGAGTTCTTCATCCTGGGCGTCCTTTTATTCAAGGAAAACCGCAGGGCCTCTTCGCCGCTCCCCTTCGCCATTCTCCTGGTCTCCGCCTTCGCCGTCGAGTTGATCCAAGTCTTCATCCACGGCCGCGTGCTCGATACCAACGACATCTGGATCAACGCCATCGCCGGGCTGGTCGGCATGGTGGCCGGTTACTTCTAGCTCCATCCCCCATCCTTTCGCTCTCCCCTCTCTGCAAGAGAGAGGGGGCAGGGGGTGAGTTGATGCGTTGCTCGCGGCGGGGGGAATCAAGGGGGTGAGGCGCATTTGAAACCCGAGCGCCCATCGGCTATAATCCCGGCATGGCGCTGAAGGACCTCTTCCCAACGAAGCTGAGCGGCAGGCTCTCCGCCCTCTTCGCCCCGGGCCGCGGCCGCGAGGAGATCCTGGGCGAACTGGAAGAGCGCCTGCTCCTGGCCGACATCCACATGCCGCTGGTCGAGCGCATCCTGGCCGGCGTCTCCAGGAGGTCCCGGGGCGGTGACGGCGCCGAGAAGATCCGGGAGGCCCTGCGCCAGGAACTGCTGACCATCGTCTCCGCGGCGCAGCGCCGCCCGGCGCTCGAGGACCGTAAGGGCGTCATCCTGCTGGTCGGCGTCAACGGCAGCGGCAAGACGACCTGCGCCGCCAAGGTAGCCTACTATTACCGGAACCGCGGCCGGCGCGTGCTGCTGGCGGCCGCCGACACCTTTCGCGCCGCCGGCTCCTCCCAGCTTTCCCTGTGGGGCGAACGTCTCGGCATTCCGGTCATTGCCGGTCCGCGCGGCGCCGATCCCGGATCGGTGGTGTTCAACTCCATGCAGGCCTGGCAGGGCGCGGCCTACGACTTGCTGGTCATCGATACCGCCGGGCGCATGCAGAGCCAGGAGAACCTGATGCGGGAACTGGAGAAGATCACCCGCGTCATCGGCAAGTTCGCCGCCGCGCAGCCCGACGAGGCCTGGCTGGTCCTGGACGCCTCCACCGGCCAGAACGCCCTGGTGCAAGCCCAGAAATTCAAGGAGTTTTCCCGGATCAATGGACTGGTCCTGGCCAAGCTGGACGGCACGGCCAAGGGGGGGACCGTCGTCAGCATCGCCGCCGAAATGGGGCTGCCCGTCCTGTTCGCCGGGCATGGGGAGGGAGCGGACGACCTGTGGGAGTTCCAGCCCGCCGAGTTCGTCGATTCCCTGCTGGGCCCATGACGGAGCGTTGGAGGATGAGCGACCTCACGTTCATGAAGATCGCCCTGCGCCTGAGCCTCAAGGGGCTCGGCTACACCGAGCCCAACCCGCTGGTCGGCGCCGTGGTCGTCAAGGGCGGCCGCATCCTTTCCTGCGGCCACCACCGGGGATTCGGCGCGCCGCACGCCGAGGCCATGGCCCTGGAGCGCCTTGGCGTCTCCGGCACCACCCTCTACCTGACCCTGGAGCCCTGCAGCCATACCGGCAAGACGCCGCCCTGCGCCGATCTGATCATCGCCCGAAGGGTCCGGCGCGTGGTCGTGGCCATGATCGATCCCAACCCGCTGGTCAACGGCTCCGGAATCGCCAGGCTGCGGGCTGCCGGAATCGCCACCGCCGTCGGCCTCTGCCGCGACCAGGCCGAGCGCATCAACCGCCACTATCTCAAGTACATCCGCACGCACGCGCCTTATGTCGCCATCCATGCCGGACTCTCCCTGGACGGCAAGCTGAGCGACGACGCCGGACGCTCGCACTGGGTCACCTCGGAGGAACTGAGGCGCCTGGCGCACAGCCTGCGCGGAGAGTTCTCGGCCATCATGGCCGGCAGCGGGACCGTGCGCGCCGACGACCCCCTGCTCACCCTGCGCGAGGCGGGCTGGGTGGGAAAGAAGCTGTACCGGGTCGTCCTGGACTCTCAAAACGCGCTTCCCCGCTCGCTGCGCATCATCCGCGAGCTGGACGATTTCCCCCTGGTGATCTTCAGCTCGCGCCACGCCGCCGACCGCAGCCCAAGAACCCGCCACCACTACTTCGTGGACTCCGACGGGAACGGCCTGGACCTGGGCGAAGTCCTGGCGAACCTGGGCAGGCTGGGGATCGCCTCCGTCCTGGTCGAGGGGGGCGGCCGCCTGATCGACTCCTTCGTCCGCCAGAGGCGCTTCGACGAGGTCGTGCTGTTCTACGCTCCGAAGATCGTCGGTGGAAGCGGCGCAACCCGCCTCGCCGAGGCCCTGGAGCTCCGCGACTTCCGCCTGAGCGAGCTCGCGTCCGGATTCATCCTGAGGGGGTTCCGCCCATGTTCACCGGACTGATCACCGCCCGCGCCGCCCTGGTCTCCCTGGAAAAGAAGGACCCTCCGGTCCTGACGCTGCGCGTGGCCTTGGACAAGCCGCCGGCCGTCGGCGACTCGGTCGCCATCGACGGGATCTGCCTGACCCTTATCGGCAGGCAGGATGACCTGCTGCGCTTTCAACTGGCGGCGCCGACCCTGCGCCTCTCCAACCTGCAGGACCGGCCGGCCGGATCTGCGCTCAACGTCGAGCTGCCGCTGACGCTGAACGGCCTTGTCGGCGGCCACTTGGTCAGCGGCCACATCGACGGCATCGTGCGCCTGCGCGCCGCCCGGCGGGGCGCGGGCCGCTCCCGCTTCGAGTTCACCTACAGTCAGCGCGAATGGCGCAAATTCCTCGTGCCGCGGGGATCGGTGGCCCTGAACGGCGTCAGCCTGACCGTATCCGAGCTCCACGACACGTGGCTGGGCGTGGACCTCATCCCCCAGACCCTGGCCAGCACCAACCTCGGGCTGCTGCGCCCCGGCGACCGCGCCAACATCGAGCTTGATTTAATCGGCAAATACCTATATAATTTCAGCCGGACCGAAAAAGGCAGGATCCGCTAAATGACCATCACCGTCCCGGAAGCCGTATCCGCCCTCCAGCAGGGCCGGATGATCATCATCGTCGACGACGAGCAGCGCGAGAACGAGGGCGACCTGATGATCGCCGCCGAGAAGGTGAGCGCCGACGCCATCAACTTCATGGCCAAGGAGGCCCGGGGGCTGATCTGCGTCTCCCTGAGCGAGCGTCGCAGCGACGAGCTCGAGCTGCCCCTGATGGTCCGCGACAACACCTCCCATTTCCAGACCCCCTTTACCGTGTCGGTCGACGCCAAGAACAACACCACCACCGGCATTTCGGCCTTTGATCGCGCCGAGACCGTCCGCTGCCTCATCGATCCCCGCAGCCGGCCGCAGGACCTGTCCCGTCCCGGGCACATTTTCCCCCTGCGCGCCAAGGACGGCGGGGTGCTGGTACGCTCCGGACAGACCGAGGCCTCGGTCGACCTGGCGCGCATCGCCGGCCTTTACCCGGCCGGGGTGATCTGCGAGATCATGAAAGAGGATGGCACCATGGCCCGCATGCCCGACCTGGTGAGCTTCTCGCGGCGGTTCTCCATCCCCATCATCACCATCGAGGAGATCATCAAGTACCGCGTGCAGACCGATTCTCTCGTGGAGATGGTCTCCGAGGCCAAGCTGCCGACCCGATGGGGCGAGTTCGTCATCAAGGCCTTCGTCGACCGCATCCAGAGGGAGACGCACATCGCCCTGACCCTGGGCGACCTGAGGGAGGGCGGGACGGCCCTGGTCCGCGTCCACTCGCAGTGCCTGACCGGCGACACCTTCGGCTCGCTGCGCTGCGACTGCGGCCAGCAGCTGCATAGCGCCATGCAGATGATCCAGAACGAAGGGCGGGGCGCCTTGCTCTACCTCCTGAACCAGGAGGGCCGCGGGATCGGCCTGGTCCACAAGATCAAGGCCTACAAGCTGCAGGAGGAGGGCCTCGACACCATCCAGGCCAACGTCCAGCTGGGATTCAAGCCCGATCAGCGCGATTACGGCATCGGGGCGCAGATCCTGCGCCACCTGGGATTGAAGAAGCTGAAGCTGATCACCAACAATCCGGCCAAGTACATCGCCCTGGCCGGCTATGGCCTGGAGATCGTCGAGCGCATCCCCCTGGAGATCGCGCCGTGGAAGGAAAACCGGGGCTACATGAGGACCAAGAAGGAAAAGATGGGCCACCTGCTCAACAACATCTGATCCCATGAAAGAAGAGTTCCTCGCGCTCACGCCGGCCGGGCAGGTGCGCTACCTGAAGACCGAGGAGTTCGCCGCCCTGGAGAAGGACAAGCAGGTCGCCTTTCTGAAGGAGATCGCCACCAGCGGCCGGATCTCCTCGAAATGCCTGGCCTGCACCCTCAAGATCCTGCGCGAGCTGCGCTTCCGCGACCGCTCGTTCTTCAAAAAATTCCTCGGCCACCCGGACAGCTCGGTGATCATGGCCTGCAAGAAGGCCCTCAGCGACCGGGGCCTGGACAGCGACTCCGGCTTCTTCACCATGCGCGAGCTGGTCAAGAAGCAGAACAACGAGAAGAAGCTGCAGGCCGTGAAGCTGATCGTCAGCGAGACGGGCCAGGCCGGCGACGACATGCTGATCTCCTTCCTCTCCGAGGACAATCTCAGGGTCAGGGAAATGGTGGTCAAGGAACTCTCCGGCCGGCCCCACCTGGACGAGTCTAAGCTGCTCGGGCAGCTCGTCCATTCGGTCTGGTACACGCGGGCGGCGCTCGTGGAGATCCTGGGCAACCGCCGCAGCCCCAGGGTGCTGGAGAAGATCGACGAGCTGCTGGCCGACCCCAACGTCGAGGTGCGCCTGCAGCTGCTCGCGGCCCTCGCCAAGCTCGAGCGCGAGCAGGTGAAGGAGTACGTCCTGCGGCTCACCCGGGATGCCCACGTGCGGGTCAGCAAGGAAGCGAAGCGGATCCTTTCGACGATCTAGCCGACCTCCGCCGGGTGCGTCCCAAGCCCCTTCCCCGATCTATGAGGCCGGCCCGATGCGGAAGAACTTCTTCCTGCCGATCTTCAAGGAATAGGATTTCCCCTGGCGCAGGGCCACGGCGATCGACGGCGGCCGCTCATCGTCGAGGTAGATCCCGCCCTGGGCGTGGACGCGCTTGACCTCCCCGCGCGAGGCGAATACGCCCTGGCGCACAAGGAAATCGACCAGCGCCTCGTCCTCGGCCAGGACCAGGAGCGGGGCGTCCTCCGGCGCCTCCCGGTGACGGAATACCCGGATGAACTCCGCCTCGGCGGCTACGGCCGCAGCCGGGGAATGAAAGTCGCCGATGATCGACTTGGCCAAGTCGATCTTGGCCTGCATGGGATCCCTCCGGCCCGCGGCGATTTCCCGCTTCAGCCGCGCCACCTCTTTGGACGGCGTGTCGGTCAGTAGTTCGTAATAACGAAACATCAGCTCGTCGCTGATCGACATGACCTTGCCGAAGATTTCCCCCGGCGTCTCGTGGATGCCGATGTAGTTGCCCAGGCTCTTGCTCATCTTCTGCACGCCGTCGAGGCCCTCCAGCAAGGGCATGGTCACGATCACCTGCGGCTCCTGGCCGTAGTCGCGTTGCAGCTCACGGCCCACCAGCAGGTTGAACTTCTGGTCGCTGCCTCCCAGCTCGACGTCGGCGCGCAGGGCCACCGAGTCGTAGCCCTGCATCAG
>JAFGST010000246.1 GCA_016934475.1 Candidatus Aminicenantota bacterium
GAACGACATCGTCCTCATCCACGAGGCCATGAAGATGGAGAACGAGATCCGCGCCCCCAAGTCGGGCGTGATCAAGTCCATGGGCGTCCAGGAGGGGGACAACATCCTGGCCAACCACCTCCTGTTCGAGATCGAGTAAAAGCGAAGATCTCCCTCTCCTGTATCCAGGCAGTGGACCCCATGAGCCAACGGCCACAAGAACTCACGGAAAATTCACAACCATCGGATGCCATTTTATCAAGATTTTCCTAAAATCCAATCAAGGGAAAAATTGATTTTCCTATCAGCTGACCTGATCTAACCGACTTCGACTTTTTGGATCCCAGATTTCATGGCCTTAAAAAATCACAACTTTAATCGATGCTTTATTCTATTCCAAGGTTTTTCTTCAACTTGTCCATGATCTCTTGTTCTCTATCTTCTAACCGATTGTCTTCAATTAGTTTGGGCGTTTCGTCAAAATTTATTTTGTATTCCTTTTTCGCCACAAATATATACACAAGACTGCTTTTTTTGGACAACTCTTCTATCCAGAGTTGCGCATGGTATTCGATTTGCACACCTTCGGCTTCATTGCTCGGACTCCCGTTCCTTATGGTTGCCCTTATCCTGGTAATTCGGAAGGTGCTCTCTACTCCCTTCAAATACTTGTTACTTTTCCTTTTCTTGATTTTGTACTCGAGAGTACGCAATACCCGGATTCCGGCCTTATAGACTTGCTTTGCAGATTTTTGGATTTCGGCAGACGTGTGTTTTTCGGGTTGCTCCGGCACTTGAGCAAAGCCCATCACACCATTGGCCGAGAGGAAAACCAACATGGCCAACAATGAACCGAACTTCTTTTTGGGATTCTTCATGAATGCCTCCTATGTTTTCGTGACCCCATTCGATGGCGCTGATGTCCTGAAGGATGAACTTCATCTCCGATCCTTCCAGTCGCACTTTCAGGTTGACCTCACCTTTGGTCCTGTTAAAAAAATAGGCCGCCGTTTTTCCACAGTTGCGGCATTGGGAAAACCGGTCACAGCGTCGGACGGGTGATGCGGTACACGTTATAGGTGTTCAGGTCGTCGGCCACCACCAGGAGCGCGTTTTGCTGATCCAGTATAGCGACGCCGTATATCAATCCGGGCTCATTGGGAAACTGCTTAGAGGACAGGCCCTCTAGCCTGGCCATGGGCAGGCAGAAGAGAACGCGGTTCTCGGGCAGACCGATGCCGACCATGATCGCGCCGCCTCCCTTGATCAACCCGGGAACCAGCACGATGTCACCCTGATCTTTCAGTTTTGACTTTCCCCACAGACGCAGGGCGCGGATGTTGTCTTTCTGATACAGTTCCACTGTTGCTTGCTCAGGAATGAATGCGTCAAAATCCTGGTAGTGCTTGAATCGCAGCGGGAGATTCTCTTCGGGCAGTTTTCCCTTCAGCCGGGGAGTATCGGCAACCGACCAGAACAATTCCGCTGATAACGACGATATATCTTTTTGGGGATCGATCTCCTTGCCGTCCGATAGCCGTACCAGGACGCTGGACTTGGAACCGCTCAGCACCACCATTCCATTGGCCCCAAAAGGTGCATGGTTGAACTTTTTCCCCTTGGGCGCCGTGTAGATCGGATCCGCCGTGCTTTCCCCGATCCGGGTGCGGTAAAGAGTATTTTTCACCAGGGTGAACAGATGGTGATCATCATGAAAAGACTCGTCCGGATACCCTTTGATTTCAGGTACAGGCGCGGTTGAGAGAGTACCATCCTGATAAAATATAGCCAATCCGTCCTTGCCGCGGCCCGTTCTGAACACCATGGGCCAGCGGTTTGTCCCCTGGTTGCGCAACGCCTTTTCAATAAAAGTGATGGGCGCCGGACTGATTTTTTCCTTGAAACTGCCATCCAAGTCGTACTTCAGCCATATGCCGTCGGAGCTAACCACCTTGAACGCCTTTCTCTGCTCCCAGTGGGAGCAGAGGATCAACCCGTTCCTGGTCAGCACGGGATGAACGTCGCTCCGCCAGGCAAAATCTTCCCGCTGGCGCATATCGATCGGCGGGGCAAAGTCCTTTTTGGCCAGCATGTCGCTTACCGTAAATTTCCCCGCCATCTTCACGCCGGCGTTGGACAAATCCATCACCTGGAATTCGCATCTTGCCAAGCTGACAAAAAGCTTCAACGAATCACTGATATCCTTCTGCAGGTCAAACTCGGTGTCCTGTACGATCTCTCCCGTGGTTGCATCCAGCAGGCGATTGCGGATCCCCCAATCAAGCTGCGAGGCACTGGAGAACAGGCGAAACTTCGCGGAGCCCCGGACAATCAGCCCGGAGAGAAAAAGTTGGTTCTTTTCAGCCAGGTGGGTAAAACGGATGGGAAACGGGTAGTAATAGACGGTAGTGGTCGTGGTGGTGTTGCCGGCGATGGTCAGGGAATTCACTTGAACCCGCATGAACCGCAGCACGAAATCCGACTCCATGGACCAAGTGATCTTTCCCGAGGGAAAATGGCAGCGGGAAATCTGCCGTTTATTCTCGATCCAATGGGATACCAGGCATTCATCTGTGCCCGGGAAACGGTAGAGAACTTGGTCGACCTCCCTGACGGGCAGGGTGACGGCGGTCTTCAGAGCCTCTGTATCAAACGCGACCAGGCGTTTTGAAGTAGAGAGAAACCATCCCGGAGGGGAATCGGCACTGAAGACAAAACGAGGGAAAAACTGATTCGCCATGGCTTCATCCAGGGTCAGCCCATTTTCGCCAATGGCGATCTGTCCCAAAAGGGTCACTTGAGGTGAAGGTTGTGCATAATCCTTGTTCGCTTTGGAAACTGTAACCCCAGCAGGTAATGAATAAATCAGTAAAGAAAAAACAATGAAAAAAATCGGGGTTTTTTCCTTCATCATTGCCTCTCCTCAGTCAATTAAGATCTGACGCGTCAAAACAATCCTCGTATTCCTATTTGACTTATTAGGAAATTTTTTTTATATATTCGCATTTTAGAAATGCTGATCGATAATGTCAACATATAACAACTTAAACAAATTTCAGGCAGCGGACCCCATGAACCGAAGGTCAAGGAAAATCTCGCAAAATGCACGATTGTCCGTTGCAACTGAAGTGAATTCTTCTTGCAATCCCATTATGCAGAAAGTTGATCCCCCAAAAATCTTACCCGCCCATCTCAGGTCCAGACAAGAAAGATCCGGGAAAGGATGGGCACATCGACCCATCGGCATGAAATGATTTAAATCAACCAGGAGCGGGAGACCATGAAAGACATGCCCAAGAACCAGCCAGACCGTGGCGTAATCCCCAAGGCGGCGTTGCTTTTCTTCGGGGCGCGGTTCGCAGTGTACATGGCCGGCGTCCTCCCTTGGTTCGTCCTGCACGGGACCTACAACATGGCGGCCCACGGCCACACGCCGCTGAACCTTATGCTGCTCATTGCTCCCGTCGTCGTCTATGCCTCGCTTGAAGCACTGGTCTCCCTTCCCCTGCAGAGAAAGGTGAGGCTGTTCCGGCGCCTGCCCATTCAACAGGTGAAGCTCAGGCACTTTCTCGTCACCGGCGCGGGCATCGTGCTGGTGTACGTTGCGGCTCTTCTTGTGAATCGGTTCTTCTCGGGAACGCCGCAGTGAACAATTGATAGCCCGAACGTAAAAAAAAGCCCGGCGGGGCCGAACCCCGCCGGGCCGTGGTGGCGGGTGGAACCGCGTCAGAGGCCGATGCGGTAGCCGACGCCGACCAGCAGGCGCAGGCCGCCCAGGTCGACCTCCTCGGTCAGCGGCTGCACCTTCAGCGGCACGTGCTTCAGCTCGGCCGAGACGAAGAGCCCGTCGAACAGCACCTTCACTCCGGCGGCGAGGCTGACCGCCGTCTTGGTGTCGTCCACCCCCTCGGCGAACTGGCTCTCGATCTCCTGCGAGTACTTGTAGGAGCCGAGCCCCAGCCGGGCGTAGGGGCGGAACTTGCCGGCGGCGACCTCGTAGGAGACGAAGGCCTCGAAGCCCGAGACCTTCAGCGTGCTCTCCTCGTCGAAGAGCCCGATCGTAGCCTCCCTCTTGTAGCCGAGCTCGTAGCCCAGCCCGATCCCCAGCCCCTGCCACACGTTCAGCCGGGCGCTGGGGAAGAAGACCAGGCCGCCGCCGTAGGTGTCCTTGATCTGGCCGACGGCGGTGCGCGGGCCCAGCTGCAGCCCCAGATCGAGGTCGAGCGCCGCCAGCGGCAGGACGCAGGCCAGCAGGACGGTCAATATGAGCGTTTTCTTCATGGTCGGCTCCTTAGTTGCCCGCGACCACCGGGTCGCTCTCGCGGCCGCGGCTGTCGATCGTGGTCAGCTTGTAGGTGTAGAGCTGCGCGGCCGTCAGCCCGCGCTCCTCGTAGCTGAAGACCGTGGGGGCGAACTGCTGCAGCAGCTGGTAGGCGCCGTCGTCGGCGCCCTTGGCCTTGCGGTAGAGCTTGTAGCCGGCGACGGTCACCTTGTTCTCGGGATTGGCCTGCCAGGAGAGGCGGTTGACGTATTCCTTGGAGAAGATGAGGTCGCTCTCCAGCCGCTGCACGGCGAAGGCGGTCGCCGGCAGCACCGGGTAGAACTTGGCCGTCACCGTGGCCAGCGCCATCGCGCTGTCCACGATGCCGTCGTTGACCACCAGGCCCACCTGGTAGGTGCCCTCGACGTCGGGATCGACCTCGAGGGCGGCCTGGCTGCCGCTGGGCGACAGCTCGGCGACGGCGCCGGCCGGGGCCGAAACCAGGGAGAAGGCGTAGGTGAGGGGGAAGCCCTCGGGGTCGTAGGAGCCGGCGCCGCTGAAGGCGGCGTCCTGCGACTCGTCGAGGACGATCTCGGCGGGCGTGCCGCTGAGCAGCGCCACCGGCGGGTCGTTGAGCGGCAGCAGGTTGAGCTTGCCGGCGCCGAAGCCGCTGCGGCCGATCTGGCGCGTGTAGGCGTCGTTGCGCGCCCATTTCTGCAGGCGGCCGCGCACGTCGGCGACGCCGAGGTTGGAATTCTTCTGCAGGATCAGCGCCGTGCCTCCGGTGACGTGCGGCGCCGACATCGAGGTGCCGCTCATGGCCATGTGCTGCCCGTCGGGGGTGATGTAGGGCGGGATGCTGGCGTAGGGCGAATACTGCGAGAGCGAGGAGAGGATGATGTTCCCCGGGGCGGCGAGGTCGGGCTTGAGGAAGCGGTCGCGCGAGGGCCCCGGCGAGGAGAAGTCGGCGATGGTGTTCATCCAGGGGCTCGCGGTCCAGGTGTAGGAGTGGCCGTCGATGCTGTCCCAGCCGTCGCGGGTCGTCCAGGCGCCGACGGTGATCTCGTAGGGCGTCGCCCCCTCGTCGACGATGTAGTTGGAGTGGGAGCTAGAGCCGGAGAAGGTGGTGTAGATCTCGTCGGTGGCCCAGTCGATCGGGGCGTAATCGCCGCCGTACCACAGGTTGAAGTCGGCCTCCCAGAAATCGACGTGCCCCGCGCCGGGCGTCAGGGGCGTCGCGGTGAACGTCCAGTCGCCCGCGGTCGGCTGCATGGCGTAGGGTGATCCGTAGTAATGCCCGTAATACGGAACCATCCAGACCCAGGCGACGTAGGCGCCGTTGGCATAGGGGGTGGTATTTATGGTTATGAACACGTATTGGCCGTCGGGAAAGACGTATCCCCCTCCGCCACTGGAGAAGGGGAACGACAGGTTGTACCCTTCGGGGCTGAGGACGGTGATGTCGCACGGGCGGTCCATCCAGCAGCCCATCCAAATCTCGGGATTGTCGTACTGGCCGGGAGGCACGCCCCACCAGCTCGTCCACAGCGGCGTGTAGTCGGGGACGTTCAGCACGTGCGAGGAGGCGCCGGCGGTTGTTGCGCCCGAGTGGTAGCCCCCCTCCTTGTAGGGATAGCTGCCGCCGCTGAGGTCGGTGTAGGTGTTCCAGTGCCCCTGGTTGCCCGCCGACTTCACCGGGATGTTCCCCGGGCCGAAGTACTGGTGCAGGGAGTCGATCCACATGCCGTCGGAGTCGGTGGGGTCCATGGGATACCATTCGGGGTAGTACGCCGCGTAATGCAGCGGCAGCGAGGGGCCGTAGGACATGTTCACCACGCAGGGGCGGTTCAGGATGCGGCCGAGTTCGTAGATGAAGAGGATGCCGTTGTTGGTCAGCCCGTTGACCATGATGATGTCGGCGTTGGGCGCCATGCCCGTGTACAGCCCGGTGGCGTAGCCGTTGCCCGCCGCCGTGCCGCTGGTGTGGGTGCCGTGGCCGTTGGTGTCCTGCTGCAAACAGGTGCCGCCGGTGATGTCGGCGCGGGTCCACACCGTGCCGTAGTTCAGGCCCGTCATGTTGCCGCCGAACATCCCCTCCGGCGTCTGGGCGTAGGTGGTGTTGCGCCCGGTCTCCCAGATGTACTGGATGCGCGTCTGGCCGGTCACCGGGTCGAGGAAATCGGGGTGGGTCCAGTCGATGCCCGAGTCGATGAGGCCGACGATCACGCCGTTGCCGGTGTAGCCCCGGGTGTAGTGGCCGGGCTGCCCCAGGCGCAGGCGCGGAACGCCGGTGGAGCGGCTGCCCAGGTCGTTGTCCAGCTCGTGCTGCCGGGCCGGGGCCATGCTCCGCACGCCCTGCAGCTGGGAGACCTTCTCCAGGTCCTTGCCGGCCACCTGCACGCGGGCCATGGAGCCCTTTTTATAGGGTAGAAGGCTGACGATCTTCACGCCGGCCTGCTTCAGGGCGGCGCCGTCGTCGCCCAGCGACACGACGCACTCGAAGGTGTCCTCGCTCCAGCCCATCCGCTTCTGCTGCTCGGGATCGAAGAAGGCGCGGTACATGGGCAGGGGGGTTCGGGGGAACGTGGCGCGGTTGGCCAGCTCCTTGGGCAGGTTCTTGCGGATCCTTTTCGGCTTGTGCAGGGGCGGCATGGGAATCTTGCCGGCCAGCTCGGGGACGTACTTGGTGACGGCCTGCAGACGGAACTGATGCTGGAACTTCGTCCAGTTCTCGTCGTTCAGCCGGTCGTAGTCGCGGTAGAACTCGATCAGCCGGTCCAGCCCCCCGAGGAGCTTGACCTGCTGCGGCTGCGCGCCGGCCACCGCGCCGCTCTCCTCGGCGGGGAGCACGCCCGCCGGGAGCAGCAGGAGCAATACGGCCAGGAACAGCATGGATTTTTTCACGTATTTCATCCCACACTCCTTTGTTGAATTTTTTCGATACCGTCATTTTTCGCCTGTGATAAACAAAAGTCAAGTGTCTATAGGGAAGATTTTTTTTACGGTGTGAGAGGCTTCCCGCAGGCCGTCACGGGCGTTTCATTGCCCGGGGGGCGCCGTTCCCGTATAATCCGGCCATGACCGGACCGCGCCGCATGCATACCTTGACCGCCGGCCGGGGCGCATGAAGATCAGCGTTCTGGCCTCCGGCCACTCCTTCCTCCACCGCAGCCTGTATTTTCCGCTGCTGGCTTTCCGCAGGGAGCTGGCGGAGCGCACGCTGCGAATGCGCTTGTTCTTCGCCCCCCGGGAGGAGATGCTCGACTGCGACCTCCTGGTCCTGGCCTCGCGCTTCTTCCGCCAGTGGCAAAACACGCGGACCCGGAACAGGAAGAACGAGGAGGAACTGCTGGCGTTCCTGGAGCGCGCCCGCCGCGGGGCAGGGAGGATCGCCTGGTTCGACGAGAGCGATCCCGCCGGATCGTGCGACTTCGCGGTCATCGGCCGGGTCGACTTCTTCTGGAAGAAGCAGCTGTTCAAGGACCGCGGCCTGTACCTGCGGGACGACCCGGCCGTCGTGCGGCCCTGGCTCGACCACCGCGGGCTGCCGGAGATGGCCTTTCCCTACCGCCCCTGCCCCGAGGCGGACCTGCCCAAGCTGCGGGTCGCCTGGAACATCGGCCTCATGGACTACCGGGCGCTTCCCGGCCCCTTGGCCCCCTTCGCCAACTGGCTGCCGCGCTACGCCCTGCGGCGGCGCCCGGACTGGCCGCGGAAGGCCGTCGACCTGCATTTCCGCGGGCGGGCGCCGGAGAGCGCGATCGGCGCCCAGCGGCGGTTGTTCCTCGGGCGCTGCGCCGCCCTGAGGGAGAAGACCGGCATCATCATGGCCGGGCCGGGGCTGGTCGGCCGCCGGCGCTATCTAAAGGAGCTGCGCCGGAGCCGGATGGTATTGAGTCCCTTCGGCTGGGGCGAGATCTGCTTCCGGGACTTCGAGGCCTTCGCGGCGTCGGCGCTTCTGCTCAAGCCGGACCTCGGGCATCTGGAAACCTTCCCGGACGTCTTCGTACCGGGGGAGACCTATGCGCCGCTGCGCTGGGACGGAGGCGACCTGGAGGAGCGGCTGCGCTTCTTTTTGCAAGCGCCGGAGCGGGCGCGGGAGATCGCCGAAGCGGGATACGACTCCTTCGCGCGCCAGGTGTTGGCCACCGATCGCTTCGTCGAGCACTTCTCCCGCCTGGTGCGGAACGGTCCATCCGGGTCCGGGGGCGGATGAAAATGGCGGCGCCCGGAGGCCCGCCCCCGTTTCAAGACCCGCTTATTCGGTAAGCTCCAATAGGCGGCCGGGGGTCCAGGGCGCCTTGGCGGCGTCCAGTTCCTTCTCCAGCGCCGGCAGTTCCTTGCCGGCGATGCCCTTCAGCACGGCCAGCAGCGGGGCGAGCTCTTCGCGGACGATCTCCAGTCCGTCGATTTGGGCCTGCCCGGGATCCGAGGTGGTTCCGTACTGGTTGTAGATGATCGTCGACAGGCGCGTCCACAGCGGCATGGGCGCCGGCGGGATCTCCTCGTCGCTGGCCTTGGGCTCCAGGCCGCGGAGGGCCAGGAGCACCTCGTCCAGCTTTTTGCCGACGGCGGCGGCCCGGTTCGTCAGCGCGGCCGGGCCGCCGGGCAGCGCCGCGACGGCCTGGCGGATGCGGGCCAGCCTGCCGCCCATCTCACCGGCCAGATCCATGGCGCCCTGCAGCACCCGAGTCGTTTCGGCCACGCGCTGCTGGAAGCGCACCAGCGCCGGCCGGTCGGGGGCGGGCAGGGAGGCGTTGGCCAGCACCCTGGCCTCGAAATCGGCGCTGGCGCCCAGGGGCGTGACCACGTCGTCGACCACCTTGGCCACCTCCACCCGGTACTTCCCGGGCATCACCATCAACCCGGCGTTGTCCTTAGCCAGGGGATCGAATTTCTCCTTGCCCTCAGCCGGGAACGGCGAGGGGTAGCTCAGGTCCCAGGCCAGGCGCTGGATGCCCTTGCCCGGCTTGGCGCGCAGCTCGCGGACGGCGTTGTCCTCGGCGTCGCGGACGGTGAAGAGCAGGCAGGGCGGGGTCTCCTTGTCCTCCAGGCGCAGCTCCTCCCAGCTGGGATTGGGGATGGGCTGGCCCTTCTCGAAGAGCTCCTTGTCCCGCTTCTGGCGGATCTCCTTTTTGGTCTGCCAGGGCTCCTTCAGGAAATAGGTGAACACGGCGCCGTAGTCGGGATTGGGGGCGGTGAAATAGGTGGCGCCCTGGCCGTACTTCATGGAGCTCTGGACGTACAACAGGGCGTCCTTGACCGGGAAGAGGTGGAACTCCTCCTTGAGGATGTCGGGCTGCAGCTGGCGCAGCGGCGTGTAGTCGTCCAGCACGTAGAAGCCGCGGCCGAAGGTGGCCAGCACCAGGTCGTTCTCGCGGCGCTGGATGGCGATGTCCTTGACCACGACGGTGGGGATGCCGGCCTTCAGCTGCGTCCACTCCCGGCCGCCGTCGACGGTGAAGAAGGCGCCGAACTCGGTGCCGACGAACAGCAGGTCGGCGCGGACGTGGTCCTGGGCGATGGCGTGCACGGTGCCGCTGGTCGGCAGGTTGCCGGCGATCGAGGTCCAGGTCCGCCCCTTGTCGGAGCTCTTCAGCAGGTAGGGCTTGAAGTCGTCGCGCAGGATGTTGTCGAAGGAGGCGTAGACGACGTTCTCGTCGAAGCGCGAGGGGAGGATGTCGCTGACGTAGGTGCGGGCCGGCACGCCGGGGAACCTGTCGGACTTGCGCCAGGTCGTTCCGGCGTCCTCGGTCACCTGGATGACCCCGTCGTCGGAGCCGACGTAGAGCAGGTCCTCCTTGAGCGGCGACTCATCCATGGAGACGAGGGTGCCGTAGAGCGAGGTGGAGACGTCCTTGGCCACGGCGTCGGCGCCCCAGTACTTGCCCATCACCGGCCAGGTATTGCGGTCGATCTGGGCGGTCAGGTCACCGCTGATCACCCGCCAGGAGTCGCCGCGGTCGTCGCTGCGGAACACCTTGTTGGCGGCGCAGTAGAGGCGGGTGTGCGAGTGCGGGCTGAGCCGCAGCGGCGTGTTCCAGTTCCAGCGGTAGGTCTTTTCGCCCTTGGGCGGCTGGGGGCGGATGGCGACGCTCTCCTGGCTGCGGCGGTCGTAGCGCACGATGTTGCCGTACTGCCACTCGGCGTAGACGATGTTGGGATCGACCGGGTCGATCTGCGAGAAGAAGCCGTCGCCGCCGCAGGTGACGAACCACTCGTC
>JAFGST010000247.1 GCA_016934475.1 Candidatus Aminicenantota bacterium
CCCGACATCGAGGTCGAGAACGACCCGAACCTGGTCATGGCCGGCCGCGATCCGCAGCTGGAGAAGGCCATCGAGGTCATCCTGGCCGAGATCGCCAAGGGCGATCCCGACAAGCTTCCGCCGGCGCCCCCCTACCCCGACAAGCGCTAGCCGAGGCTACGTCACAAGGGGCGCGCGGCGATTGGGCGTCCGCCGGGGGACGCACCGCGCCACTTCGTCGGGTTTGCCATGCCTGGCAAAATCATATCCCCGATCCCTGGCATGTTCGAAGAAGGCCATGAGGTCGGTGCCTTCCAGCAGGTGCCGGTACTCGCCAAAGGGATGCGCCGTCCGTTCGGCAATGAGCCGGCATGCCTGCCGGATGTCGCGATCTCCATCCAGGTCGCAGATCCCTGCATCCAGCAGGCCGTGGAGTCCCTCGGCGCCGGGAAGGACCGCGCGTTCCAGATAACGGCCGGCCACCCTGCGGATGGCGCGCGTCGATCGTTTTTGCCGCATCCGTTTCTGCAGGACAAAGAGCAAGCCCAGGCAGAGGGCTGCGCCGGCCAGGGAACCGCCCACGAACCAGGCGAGATGAACCGCATCCGGGGGAGTCGGAGCCGCCGCGACTCTGTCGGTCACGACCGCGCCCATGAACAGCGCGGCTCCGGAAACACCCATAACGATTCTCCTGCGGATGGCGGCGGGAGAAAACCGGTCCGCCCTGCGGACCGTGACCCGGTGGGAATGAAACCAGGATAGCCATGACAGCACGGACACCAGGCCCAGCAGGCTGCGCGTGAGCCGGTAGTCCTTCGGGTTACCCAAGGTCCACAGACATCCCGGGACCAGCACGACAAAAACCAGGAACGTACCCGCATTCACCAGCCAGCTCCGAACCGGGTGCGGGTCCTCATCCGCAGGGCGGGGAATGGGACGAGCCCCGGGATCGCCGTACATGACCTGGTTCTTCAGGCGCTGCACGAGCACGGGCAGGTTTTCACTCGGCGTTGCCTCAGCGATGATTTCGCGGATGCGCTCGTAGGGGCAGGCCGGCAGCCCGGCATAGGACAGGATGACCGCGTCTTTTCCGAAGGCCTTGGCGTAGACGGAGGAATCCGTGAAGACCACGCCGTTTTTCCCCGAGCCTGACAGCGTCGCGTCCACGAGCGCCAGCAATTTCTCCCCTTCCGGAATCCGGCAAGAGGCCCGGGCGGCCGCTTCCTTTGCCGGCGGGATCCGGGGGGCAAAATGGACCTGGCCGGTCTCCGGCAGCCGTTCCTGCAGGAATGGGCCTATCGATGACAGGTCTGGCATCACGATATCTGCTGCCACGGTTCTCCTGGACGCGATCCGAACACTCCGATCCTATGCTTCAATGACCCAAAGTCAAGAATCCCCTTGTCGACCTGTTTTTTGCCAAGGATGGACGCGCCAGAACAGGCCTGGCATTCTGCCGTTTCGCCTTATTCGATCCAGAACACCTTTTGCGTCAGGCCGTTGTTCCCCAGATTGCAATCGGGCTCGTTGCCGTGTTGATCCTGGCACTCCGGTGGATTCACGTACACATGGTAGGTGTATTTCCCTTTTTGGGTGAAGGTATATTGAACCACATGGGAATGGGTCCCGCCACCAGGGATGGGATAGGGCAGATTCGTCTTGACCATGTCGAAAATGCTCTTGGGGATGGTCGTGCCATTCACCCCCCAGTAATAGAACTTGATCCAGTCACAGGTCGGGCGGTCGTAGGGGATATCGCCCATGTTCTTCAGCCCCAAGCTGAATGAGGATACGGCGTTGACCTTGCCGATATTGGCCGTGCAGCTGGGTATCAGATCGGGGAGTTTCAGGGACTTCAGCTTATCCCTCAAGGCATTCTTGTTCTGCATGACGGGATCCTCACTCTTGCCGAAGGTGCCGGACTTTCCGGGGCTGCCGGAAGCCGCCACCACGGTGATGAGGCCGCTCGTGCCTTCGGCCGGGCCCTCCAGGGAGTGAACATGGATCCGATAGGTTTCACCGATGACCGCCGGCGCGGCCACGATCCAGTTGAAGCTCCCAGGGGTCAGCGGGACGTTTCCGGCGAGGGTCGCGACCAAAACCCCTCCGGGCCGGCGCAGCTGGATCCGGACATTGGCGGCGACCCCGACCGCCGTCCACGTGATTTCGACATGGCTGCCCATGGCCACATTGCCGGCGGCGGGCTGGGTCACGGTGATGGTCCCAGCGTAGGCCAGAACAGCGGCCAGCATGATCACGGTTGAAAAACAAAGCGATTTTTTCATTCGCCTCTCCTTTTTATTTGAATCAATTGATTATATAAATATTGTTAAAATAAATCTCATAAAAATAATTTTTTTGCAGCAAGCCACACCCTGCCTCCCGGGAAGGCACAAGCGGGAACGAACAAGAGAATCAAATAGGGCACGGCATGCCGTGCCCCAGAGCGATCAGAACAGGCCGGTGACGCGGCCCTTGGCGTCGATGTCGATCGTCTCGGCCGCCGGCTCCCTGGGCAGACCGGGCATGAGCGTGATCCCGACGCGGGCGGCCAAGGCCCGCTTCCAGGGAAGCCGGTTATTTTGCGAATGCCCGCAAAATGGCAAATAAAAAAGCCATTTTGCTTGGGAAGTGGACGTTTTTTATCAGATATTTTGCGCAGCAGGGACCCAGTTTATGGTATAATAATTTATCTTCTCAAAAATAGATCGCGATGCAAAAAGACACAAAGGACCTGTTTGCAGCCCGGAAAATAGCGCTGCAACACTTTCATGATTGGCAGAAAAAGCAACCGCTGGAAATGTCGATCCAAACGGCACTGGAAGGCTTGGATTTTCTTTACCAGTTGCTGCCCGAGGCATCCCGTCAACGCCCGATGGATCCTTCCGGCATCATGCTCATGCGCCGCGCCCTGGCGCATCTGAAGGGCGAACGGCAATGAACGCGCTGGAATCGGCATTGATCGCCATCTGCCGATTCCTGCAGCGACAAAAAATTCCTTATATGGTCATCGGCGGCATGGCGAATGCGGTATGGGGCGAACCCAGGGCGACCCTGGACATTGACATAACCATTTGGATCGAAGATGCAAAAATCAGCAAGCTGACCCGATCGCTGGCGCCGGTTTTCAAGCTGTTGCCTGAAAACCCAAGCGAATTCATCTCCAAAACCAGGGTTTTGCCGATCGCGACTCAAGCCAGCACTCGAATCGATTTGCTGTTGGGCATGCTCCCATTCGAAGAAACCGCGATTTCCCGCGCTATTGAAATAAACATCCAGGGAATCCCGGTCCGTTTTTGCACGGCGGAGGACCTGATCCTCCATAAGATCATTTCCGATCGTGATAAGGACTTGCATGACGCTGAAAAAATTGTCGCCCGCCAAAAAAACAAGCTGGACATGGATTATCTGGAACCGCGAATCGAAGAACTGGCCGGAGTCCTGGAGAAACCGGCCATTTTGAAACAATGGCGGGCATGGAAGAAAAAAGCCGGATAATTTCCCGAATGATCTCCTCTCGATTCTAGACGAAGACAGTTATTTACCCCTTGCCCAAGCCGTGATTCCACCCGGCGCCGATATTAAAACAAACCGCTGATGTGGCCCTCGGCGTCGATGTCGATGGTCTCGGCGGCGGGTTCCTTGGGCAGCCCGGGCATGAGCATGATCTCGCCGCAGACGGCGACCACGAAGCCGGCTCCGGCCGAGAGGAAGACGCGGTCGACGTCAACGTCGAAGCCGCGCGGCCGCCCCAGGGCCTTGGGGTCGTCGGAGAGCGAGTTCGGCGTCTTGGCGACGATCACGTGCAGGCCCCCGTATCCCAGCTTGGCGAGCAGCTCGATGTCCTTGCGCGCCTGGCGCGTGTAGATGACGCGGCCGGCGCCGTACATCTTGTCGGCGATGGTCTCGATCTTGCGCGTGATGCCCCACTCCGGCTCGTAGATGGGCCGAACCTTCGCCCCGCTGCGCGTGGCCTCCTCCACCGCCCGGGCCAGCTCCAGGCAGCCCTCGCCCCCGCGGTTGAAGGGATCGCTGACGACGGCCCGGACCTTGCGGGCCTCCGCATGGCTGACGGTGAGCTGCAGCTCCTCGGCGTCGTTGTCCGGGAAGTAGTTGACGGCCACGACCAGGGGCACGCCGAAAAGCTGCATGTTCTCGATGTGCTTGTCCAGGTTGTCGAAGCCCTTGACCAGGGCCTCGACGTTCTTCCCGGCCAGGGCGTCCCTGGCGGCGCCGCCGTGGTACTTCAAGGCCCGCAGGGTGGTGACCAGCACGACGGCGTCGACGTTGAATTTCCCCGTGCGGCAGACGAAGTCAAGAAATTTCTCCCCGCCCAGCTCCGAGGCGAAGCCGGCCTCGGTGACCGTGACCTGCGAGAGGGCCTGGGCCAGGCGGATGGCCTGGATGGAGTTGGTGCCGTGGGCGATGTTGGCGAAGGGCCCGCCGTGGATGATGGCCGGCGTCCCCTCGGAGGTCTGCACCAGGTTGGGCTTGATGGCGTCCTTGAGCAGCAGGGCCATCGAGCCGACGGCCTTCAGGTCGGCGGCGGTGATGGGTTTGCTCTTGGAGGTGTAGCCGACGACCATGCGCGCCAGGCGCTCCTTCAGGTCCCGGAAATCCTCGGCCAGGCAGAGCACGGCCATGATCTCGGAGGCCACCGAAATGTTGAAGGCGTCCTCGCGGGCGAAGCCGTTCTGGCGGCCGCCCAGGCCGATGACGATCTCGCGCAGGGCGCGGTCGTTCATGTCGATGACCCGGCGC
>JAFGST010000248.1 GCA_016934475.1 Candidatus Aminicenantota bacterium
GCGGTGATCGACGGCGACGTGGAGAACGGCTCGCTGATGGCCGGGCAGAGCGTCGGGCTGATCCACGAGAGCCGACCGGTCCGGGAGATCGTCGCCACTCTGGTCAGGGACGCCGAGGAGACATTCACCACGCTGGGATTGTAGTCGGCATGCGGCAGACGGTCGGCGGCAAGAACTCGGGAAAGATCTTAAAAGGAAAAAGGAAAAAGTAAAAAGGAAAAAGTAAGAGAAAAACTTGCAGGATGCGACAAATTGGGATTAGAAAATGAGTTTCTCATCCTATGAAATTCAATGGAAATGCCCGCTTCACTTTTTCCTTTTACCTTTTTCCTTTTACCTTGTTAGAGCCGTAACGGTCTTTATCTTCCCCGTCCGGTAATCCAGCTCCGAGCCGAGCACCGAATGGGGGATCAGGTACACCGCGAACATGGAAATGCCCGCTTCACTTTTTCCTTTTACCTTTTTCCTTTTACCTTGTTAGAGCCGTAGCGGTCTTTATCTTCCCCGTCCGGTAATCCAGCTCCGAGCCGAGCACCGAATGGGGGATCAAGTACAGCGCCAGCATCAACACCGTGGCCAGCACAATCCACCAGCGGCTCTTCTTGCGCAGAAAGAAGGCGAAAGCCCAGATCACGACCATGAACAGCGTCTTGGTGTCGGTCAGGTCTCCTCCCAGCGGGAATCCACTCCAGAACGCCCCGAAAGCGTACTTCTGCACGATGGGGCCGATGAGCAAGCCTCCGATGGCGGTAACGACCAGGGTCCAGGGGAGAAGCTTCACCCAGCCGCCCTCGCCGAAGAGGGCCGCCAGGCCGGTGCGGAAGGCGAGAAACAGCGCGGCGAACATGAAGACGACGTGCAGGATGAGAAGCCAGGCGGGGACCTCGTTCTTGAAACGGGCCACGACCGGCCTGCCGCCGTTCAGCTGAAATGTCCCGTCCGGCGTCATGACATCCACCTTGTAGGCCACCTTGCCGGCGGCGGGCTGGCCGGGGATTTCGGCCTGGAAGGCGCCTTCCTGGGTCCTCATCGGCACGGAGGTCCACGCCTCTCCCTTGATCAAGGGATATCGGCGGTGATGAAGGCGCATGGAAACGACGCCGTCCCCGTCCACGCGCACCGGCAGCGGCCGGTGACTGGTCCAGCTGCGCAATAACTTGTACTTGACCCGCGCGCCGTAGTTCCCTTCAATTCCCCTCAGGGGATGGGTCGGGCCGCTCAGGCGCTGGTAGACCGCCAGGACCAGGGTGAGGAGCAGGGCCAGGAGCCACAGGACAAGGGGTTTTTTCATGGGAGCATTATAGCCAAGGCAGCGCAAAATGCAACTCCGTGACAAGTAACAAGTAACGAGTGACAAGGAACAGCCAGGAAATGGCAAATTCCAAATCCCAAGCACCAAATCCCAAACAAATCCCAAGTTCCAAGCACCAATGACCCAAACAAAGAAAAGTAACGATCTATTAGTGCTAATGGTAGAGTTAATATTAATAAAATACACTTTTCCGGAGCCTTTTTATAGCAATTTTTTTTGCTAACACTAACAATGAGATTTATCTCGCGATTGATTTAGCTCGGCACTAGCACTTTCTTCGTTTTGGTCATTGGGTCATTTGAAATTGGTGCTTATTTGGAATTTGGATATTGTGATTTGGAATTTTATTCCTACCGTTTCCCGTCCACCGCACCCCACTTGCCAAACTCCGCCATTGGGGCTAGAATGGCTCCTTGATCCAAGGAGCAACCTTCATGAAAGGCAATATGAAAGCGCTGCGCAAGATGAAGCCCGGGCCCGGCCTGGAAATGCGCGAGGTGCCCATCCCGGCGATCCGGGACGGAGAGGTGCTGGTCAGGGTGATCAAGCGGGCCATCTGCGGCACCGACCTGCACATCTACAAGTGGGACGAGTGGTCGGCGAACCGCCTCAAGCCCCCCGTCACGACGGGGCACGAGTTCTACGGCGAGGTCGTGGAGCTCGGCGCCGACGTGCGCCATTACCGGGTGGGCGATTTGGTCACTGCCGAGATGCACGTCGTGTGCAACCAGTGCTTCCAATGCCGCACCGGCAACGCCCACCTGTGCGAGAACGTGGTCATCCTCGGCGTCGACGGCGACGGCTGCTTCGCCGAATATCTCGCCATTCCCGAGTCCAACCTGTGGCGGGTGCCGGCGGGGATCGATCCCGAGCTGGCGGCGATCTACGATCCGTTCGGCAACGCCGTGCACACGGTCATGGCCGGGCCCACCGTCGGCAAGTCGTTCCTCATCCTGGGCGGCGGGCCCATCGGCATCGCCGCCGTCCCGGTGTGCAAGGCGGCGGGGGCTTCCATGGTGTTGCTCAGCGAGGTGATCCCCTTCCGCCGCCAGCTGGCCGCCACGATGGGCGCCGACCGCGTCATCGACCCGTCGAAAGAGAGCGTGGAGGAGGTCGTCCGTTCCCTGACCGCCGGGCAGGGAGTGGACGTGGTGCTGGAGATGTCGGGCCACCCGGATGCCGTCGTTCAGGGCTTCCGCTCCATCCGCAAGAACGGCCGCTATTCGCTGCTGGGAATCCCCTCCAAGCCCCTGAGCCTCGACCTGGCCAGGGACGTCATCTTTCCCGGGGTAACCGTCCAGGGCATCAACGGCCGGCGCATGTTCGAGACCTGGTACCAGATGGACGCCCTGCTGGTCTCGGGCCGGGTCGACCTGAAGCCGCTGATCACCCACCGCTTCCCCATGGCGGAGTTCGAGAAGGCCTTCGCCGCGGGCCTCTCGGGCGACTCCGGCAAGATCATCCTGGAGTAGGGCGACGATGCCCTCGCCGGGTCCATGAAGCTCTCGGTCATCCTGGTCATCAGCTTCGAGCCGGCGCGCCTGGTCGAGGAGGCGCTGTCCTCCATCTTGGCCAGCGACGTTCCCTTCGCCTACGAGGTGATCGTCGTGGACAACGCCTCCGGCGCCGCCGCCTCCGCCCTGGCTCCCTACCGCGACCGGCTAACGGTCCTGCGCAACGCCGAGAACCTGGGCTTCACCCGGGCCAACAACCGCGGCGCGGCGGCGGCCCGGGGCGAGTTCCTGCTCTTCCTCAACAGCGACACCCGGGTCTTCCCCGACACGCTGGCGCGCCTGGTCGCCTTCGCCGAGGCCCATCCGCAAGCGGGGGCGGTCGGGCCGCTGGTGCTGAACGGCGACGGCACGCTCCAGCTTTCCTGCGGCCGCCCCTTTTCGCTGCTTTCCGAGTTCTGGCATAAGGCGGTACTCGCCCCGCGGGCGCGGGGCGCCGATCCCGGGGCGCTGAAAGCCAGGGCGGTAGGCTGGGTCAGCGGCTGCTGCCTGCTCACGCGCCGGGAATGGTTCCCCGGGGGCCGTGTCTTCGACGAGGAGATCTTCCTCTATTTCGACGACAGCGAGCTCTGCACCCGGCTGAGGAAGGAGGGCCGGAAGGTTTTCTTCTTCCCGGGGGCGCGCATCGTCCACTACGGCGGCGCCAGCGTGCGCTCGCTGCCGGCGCGCACCGCCGTCGAATACCGCCGCAGCCAGCTGCACGTCTACCAGAAGCACCTGCCCCAGTGGCAGCGTGGCGCCTTGAAACTCTATCTACGGCTTAAATTCCGCTGGAAGCGGCTGAGGAGCCGCAGCGAAGAAGAGAGAAGCGCGGCAGCCCAGATATTGGAATTACTAAGACGACGAACGGACGATCAATCGTGACGCGTAACGCGTGACGCATGACAGGAGAAGATAAAAATTCCAAGTTCCAAGCACCAAATTCCAAATAAATAACAAAATCCAAATTCCAATTACCCAAACCAAGGCTTGGTCAGTTTCTCTTCTTCGTTTAGGTCATTGGGTCACAACGTCCCCGTCAAGGGGATTGGTGCTTGGGATTTGGAATTTGTCATTTCCTGGCTGTCACTTGTCACTTAGATCCAATTCCCATTTCTGCCAGCAAGCGCTGGGCGTTGCTGAACTTGTCCAGTGACCAGAGGATGAAGCGGATGTCCACCCCGATGGAGCGGCTGTAGGCCTCGTCCCAGGCGAAGTCGTTGATGGTGGCCTCGTAGACGCGGTCGAAGTTCAGGCCGACCACCTCGCCGCGGGCGTTGAACACCGGGCTTCCCGAGTTGCCGCCGGTGGTGTCCATGTCGTACAGCATGGCCACGGGAACGTCCCCGAGCCCGGGATGGGCGTAGCTTCCGTGGTCGCCGGCCTGGGCCAGGTCGAGCAGCCGCTGGGGCGCCAGGTAGTCCGGGGCGTCGGGGTGGGCGGCGTGCTTCTCGGCGATGCCGCTCAGGGTGGTGAAGGGCAGCATGGTCAAGGCGTCGGCCGGCGAGTAGCCGCGGATGCGGCCGTAGGTCAGGCGCAGGGTGGAGTTGGCGTCGGGGATGAAATCGGTTCCCAGGTGCTCCTTCTTGGCGTCCACCAGCAGCGCCAGCAGGGGATCGAGGACCCCCTTGTCCCTCTTCTGCGCCTCGCGCATCTCCCGGTAGTCGGGGTAGAGCTCGAAGGCCAGGGCCAGGAGCGGGTCGTCGAGGCTCCGCAGCTCGGCGGCGGGCTTTTTCAGCCAGGCGCTCACGGTTTCGGGATTCTTGAGCCGCGTCCCGGCGACGGCGTTCCCCACGAAGGCCTCGATGTCCTTGCCGGGATCGTCGCCGGAGGCGATGGCCCGCACGGCGGCGATCGACTGCCCGTTGGGCAAGGCGGCGGCGCGGCGCAGCATCTCCGCCAGCACCGCCTTCTCGGCCGGCTCGTGCAGGTCGCGCAGGGCCAGGACCATCTGCTTCTCGGTGCGCTCGAAGTTGCGGTCCATGTAGGGGGCTTCGCGCTGGACGTCCGGCTTGACGCGCTCGAAGGAGGCCTCGCAGACGCGGAAGGCGTTCCCCAGCAGCAGGGAGATCCTGGAGCTCACCAGGTGGGAGAGGATCAGGTCGCGTTGCGCCCGCTCCCGGGAGGCGGCGTAGGCCCGGTCGAGATCGGCAAAGAGCGTGCCGTATTTCCGGCGCCGGAGCGGGTCGGCGGCGATGAACCCATCCAGGGCCTTTTCGCTCTCCCGGCGCCGGGCCGCCAGCTGCAGGTTCTTCAGTCCCTTCAGCTGCCCCAGGCTGCGGGTCACCGTGTTCCACAGCCCCTTCAGCGAGGAGGAGAGCTTGATGGCCGTGGCCCGGTCCCCGGCGCTCATCTTCTCCTTGAGGTCGATGATCCAGCCGTAGAGCTCGACCAGGAACGGCAGGCGCAACTCCTCCTCAAAGGACAGGTAGTGGGAGGACTTGTGGCGGTGGGTGCTGCCGGGATACCCGAGGATGAACGCGAACTCCCCTTCGCGCGTACCGGAAGCCGCCACCGGCAGGTGCTTCTTGGGGCGAAAGGGGACGTTGGCTGGGGAATACTCGGCGTGGCTGCCGTCGGGGGCCACGTAGGCGCGCATGAAGGCGAAGTCGCCGGTGTGGCGGGGCCAGCGCCAGTTGTCGGCCTCGCCGCCGAACTCGCCGATGGAGCGGGGCGGGGCGTAGACCAGGCGCACGTCCTTGAGGTACTCGTAGGTGAAGAGGACATAGGTTTTGCCGCGGAACATCTCGGCGACCTCGGCGCGCTTGCCGGGATTTTTCTTCTCGAAGGCGACCACCATGCGCTTCATCGCTTCCTCGATGGCCTTGGCCCGCTCGCCGTGGCTCATCCTCTTCCTGACCGCGGCCAGCACCTGCCTGGAC
>JAFGST010000249.1 GCA_016934475.1 Candidatus Aminicenantota bacterium
AACAGGGGCTGAAGGCCGTCGGCCTGAACGTTCCCCGCGAGCTGATCCGCCGCGTGGCCAAGAATGGGACCGCCGGCCTCTCCGCCGGGGAAAAATCGCTGTTTCCGGGCGTCGAACGCGGCGATTCCCAGCACGAGTTCTTCATTCGCTCCACTCTGGGCGATTTCGCCGTGCAGATGCCCATGTGGTTCCGCGGCATCTACGCCGCCCAGAAATGCTGGGATACGGTCATGGCCGAATCGATGCGCCGGGCCCTGGCGCGGCCCGGGCTGCGCGGTCACAAAGGGGTGATCATCGCCGGCAGCGCCCATGTGGCATACGGCCTGGGCATTCCCTGGCGCTACCGCCGCGCGGACCGGAGCGCCAGGATCCTGACCCTGGTGCCGGTGCAGGTCGCGGCGGATAAAAAAGAGAGCGGCGCAGAGGAGAATCCCATGGTCAGCGCCCTGGCCGGACAGCTCAAGCCGGCGGCGGTCTTTTCGCGCGGCCTGGCCGACGTGGTCTTTGCCTTGTCCGCCGAGAGCAAGCCCCATTTCGCCGAGGCCGGCTTCAGCGGCCGGATGAATGCCGAGGGGACGGTTGAAGTGGAGCGCGTGAGCGAGGGGAGTCCCGCCGCGGCGGCGGGGCTGAAAAAAGGCGACCGCATCCTGGCCGTTGACGGCATGCCGGTCAAATCCCTGGAGGAGCTGCGCTTGCTTCTGGCCCGGAAGAACTGGGGGGACAAACTGGATCTCGATATTCGAAAAGCGCTGCCGTTGAATGGAGAATGACCGCCCCGGGCAGGCTCAAGAAAACGCTGAAGCGTTGCCTTGTTGAATCGTTGAAAGGAGAAGGGACCGGAACCGTTGCCAACAATCATCCGGACGCTCGCACCTGCCTGTGGCCGATATGAATCGGAACGCGTCAGGGACCGCCCAACTCCTGCGCCCGGCTGCAAGGCGGCATCCTCTTTACAATTCGGACGAAAAAGACGATACTCGGGAAAAAGCGCCATGGAGGATTCCGCTTGGATGAAGTGAGGGGAAAGGGGGACAACCCGAGCGCCCTGGACGTTTATCGCGAATGGGCCGAAAAGGGCGATGCCTTCGGTCAGGCGCAACTGGGACGGATGTACCTGCGCGGCGAGGGGGTGGACAAGGACTACCGGCTGGCGCTGGAGTGGTATCGGAAATCGGCCGTGCAGGGCAATGGCGACGCCCAGGCCCATTTGGGACACATGGTCGAGAAGGGCCTGGGGACCGAGCCGGATTACCAGCAAGCGCTCGCATGGTATAAAAAGTCGATCGCCAACGGCAACGTCCATGCGCAGGTGCTGCTGGGAGACCTCTATCTGAGCGGGTCAGGAGTCGACCCCAGCCCGCGCAAGGCCCTTGCCTGCTACCTGAAGGCGGCCGAGCAGGGCAGGGATCTGGACAGCGCCGGACTGGCCCAGCTCAGGATGGGGATCATGTACCGCCAGGGGCGCGGTGTGGAGAAGGACCTGCGGAAGGGATTCGCCTGCTGCCTGAAGGCGGCCAAGCTGGGCAATCGGGAGGCGCAGCTCAACGTGGGGGTCATGTACCGGGACGGAGTCGGGGTCGAGCGCGACCAGAAGAAAGCGCTGGAATGGCTCCAGAAGGCGTCCAGGAGCAACAAGTCCGCGGCGGACAGCGCCATGGGCGATATCTATCGCGACGGCCTGCTCGTCGAGAAGAACATCCCGGAGGCGATCCAATGGTATGCCAAGGCGGCCGCACGGGGAGACAAGTACGCCAAGAACGAGCTGCTGAGGCTTCAGGAAGGGGAGAGTGATTCACCGGCCAAGGCGAAAGCTCGTGAGACCCAGCGCATCAAGGCCGACACCGTGCCCGCACGGATCAGGCCGCAGCCGGTTCGCCTCCCCGTCGACGCCAAGCCTGCGGCCGTTGAAAAATCCCCCAGGAAGCCGGAGCAGAAGAAACCGGCTCGCCCGGGCCCGGCGGCACGGAAAGCTTTCGCCCCGCGACCGCGCTTCGTTCTGTTCTCCATTCTCGCCCTGGTCGGCGCGTTGCTCATCGCAGTCGCCGCCTACATCAGGAGCGGCCCCGGGAAGGTTCCGCCCGTCCCGGTACTGAAAGCCATGGCGGCCAGCGCCCCAACGCGGCCCGGGCTGCCGACGCCCCCGCCGGAGACGCTGGCGCCGCTGCCCGAGTCTCCTGATCATGCCGCAACGGTCAGGGCCCCGCGCCGGACGAGCGTCAAAGGCCCCATGCCCGTCACGGAGGCAAGTCCCGTCACCGCCAGGGCCGAGCCGGTCGTGCCCCGGCTGCGGCGTGAATTCCGGTCCCTTGACGAGGGGCAGATCACGGCCATGCTGCTGGCCAAGAACCTGTTCGATGCCGAGAGGAATCCCGGCGGGGACTTCCGCCATCAGTATGAGTTGATCGACGTCGGCGGCTTGACCCTGATCCACGATCGCGCCACGGGCATGGTCTGGACCCGGCAGCGGAACCCGGTCAGGATGAGTCTCGACAAATCCCGGCAATGGATCGAATCCCTGAACCGGGTCGGCTATGGAAACATCCGCAGCTGGCGCCTGCCGACGGTCGAGGAAGCCGCCTCTCTTCTGCAAAAGGACACGAACGGCAGAAAATACTTTCTGGACGACGTTTTCGGGAAGGATGTCCGGGCGATCTGGACCGGGGACCGCCTTAAGGAATCCGAATCCTGGATCGTTGACTTTCAGGCCGGCATGATACAAAGGGCGAAAAGCAGGTCCCGGCTGATGGCGTTGATGGTCAGTTCCGATCCCGGTCCGTCCGGCGAAACGAGTCCTGTCCGGGAGAAGCCCGCGACCGAAGACGCCGCAAAAGCGGACGATGGGGTCGAGGAGAACGCCGTACAGGCAAAGGGCTCCGGTTCCGCAAGCCCTCCATGGCCGCGGAATTGAATTTCTGGAAAAAAAATGTTAGAATGCAAACTAATAGCCGCAGCCCAGCTAGAAAATCCCGGCGCGATGAATTTTGCGGCTTGAGGCCTTCCACCGCTTCTGGTCAAAGCCCGGTAGATGCATGGATTACCATGGAGAATATGGAGGCACGATGGCGCTCGATAAAAAACTGCTCGACCTGGTGACGCGCAAGGAGAAGGCCCGCCTGGCCGGCGGCGAGAAGCGGATCGCCAGCCAGCACGACAAGGGCAAGTACACCGCGCGCGAACGCATCGAAAAGATCCTGGACGACGGCAGCTTCGAGGAATTCGACATGTTCGTCACCCAC
>JAFGST010000250.1 GCA_016934475.1 Candidatus Aminicenantota bacterium
CCGAGGCCAGGATCCTGCTATCCAGCGGATACAGCCTCAACGGCGAGGCGCAGCAGATCATGGATCGCGGCTGCAACGGCTTCCTGCGGAAGCCTTTTTCGATCGATCGCTTGTCCCAGAAGATCAGGGAGATACTGGATGGGGACGCATCATATAAGTGAGAAAATGCCCGTCGGGGAATTGAATTTCACGCTGCCAGGCGCCGGGATGCACGGTGAAATAATGAAGTGATTTTTCCTTTGACGCGAGAGGCCGCCGGCTTCAGCCGTTCGCCGGAGCTTGCGGCACCATGACGACCTTGGCGCGAAGCTCGTCGGGCAGGACCTCGAACAGGGCGTACTTCCTCAGCTTGGCGAGCGCCGCATCCCTTTTCTCCGGGCTCATCCTGGCGAGCCTGAAATTCTTCTTGCCGACCAGCAGCCCGACCAGCCCGCCGGCGGTGGAGGTGACGGCGGCGATGACGACGCCGCCCACGACGGCGGCCGCCAGGGCCAGGGGCAGGATCAGGATGGTGGCGAAGACGTTGTCTCCGTCCTTCTTCACCGAGCCGACCAGCAGCGCGGCCAGGCCGATGCCGATCCCCAGCCCGACCAGCATGCCGATGCTGGCCCGGCTCTTCTTTATGGAGACTTTCTCGACGTCATTGATGGCGAATCCCAGCAGCTCGCCGCTCTCCTTCTCCTTCAGCACCAGCAGCTCCCGGTCGACGTAGAGCATGGCGCCCTTATATGCGGACTGCCGAATTCTTACGGTGGCCTTGTTGCTGCGGATCTTCTTCTCGCCGCCGAATGCGGAAACGGGGAAGGCCAGCGCCAGCGCCAGGGCCAGGTTGAGCCCCTTGGGGATGATCTTGTGCCGGGAAAGGTTCATCATTTCTCCTCCTTCAGGTTGGTGTCGCTCCAAAACGATGCGCGCCATTCCTATAGCACAAAGGAAGGCGACGATCAATCATGAAAAATGTGACCCGACAAGGCGGAATCGGGAGCTGGTGAAGGGACCGCTGAGGAGCGACGTGACGGGAGGCCGCCGGGGTGGATCAGCGGGGCTGGGGAGGCGTGAGGGTGAAGCCGAGCCGCTGCATCTCGCGGAGGCGGTCGTCGATGGCCCATTCCTCGATCACCTTCCCGTCCGTAAAGCGGAAGACGGTGTTGCCGTGCAGGGTGGACTCCGTTCCCGGCCCCTTCATCGTTCCCACCCAAGTCCAGCGGAAGGCCACGAGGTCGCCCTCCGCCAGGAGCTCATCGATGGTGGTATGAAAGCGGGAGAATGTCTGCCTCATCTCCCGGATCGATTTCCGGATGGCCTCCGGTCCCTTCAACTCGTCGGTCGTGCCATTGACATGGTGGATGCAGCCGGGGTGAAAGATGTCGTCCGCGACGCTCAGGTCGCGGTTGTACATCTCCTCCACCAGCCGGGCCACCGCCTTGAGCCGTTCCTCTTTCTTCATTGTTTCCCCTGCGCTCAGGCTTCCCGCTGACAGCAGGATGGCCAGGGCAATCCACGTCATCCATAAGGGATCGCTTCTTTTCATGAAGCCATTCTTTAAAAAATGCGCCTCCGTGTCAAGGGCGAGGCGGTGGAAGGCCGGGAATTTTCTTTTGGTCCCTCTTGGCCCATTCTTCGATTCCCGAGGGCATCGCCCCACTCCGGGAATCAGATGGCCAGGATGGCGACGATGAAGTAGTTGCCCAGAAGGCCCTCGACGAGGGGATAGAGGACATGGATGCCGACGGAGCGGATCCTGGGAGCGGCGGCGATTCGGCGCGCGACATCGTCGGGGATCGCGGCGAGGGAGGTCGTCTGGTAGGCCAGCGTCAGCCTGAACCTTTTTCGTTCGACGACGGGGCGGCTGATGGGGGAGCGATAGAACTGCCTGGCGACCTCCTTCGCCGCGCCCTCCAGACGGGGCGCCCTGGACACGACGCGGATGTTGTTGACGATCCCCAGCATGGCGGCATTCAGGTCGCCGTAGGCCCGCAGATCGTCGCGCAGGTCGGGGAACACGATCAGCGACAGGGAATAGATGCCGCCGGGATTCCGCGGCGTGCGGCCGAACGCCGCGCCCAGCGACCAGTAGAGAGGCCGACTCCCCTTCGTGGCGGCAAGCATCCCGCGCAGCCCGTCGTCGCGGTCGATGAAACTGAGGTTGTGGACGACCCCCACTCCCAGCGAGCTGGCGATCTCCCTCGGGGAGCGCTCCTCCAGGAACAGCGTGGCCAGCCGCCGGCAGGATTCCCTCATCTCCGCGGCCGCCGCCGCCGGCATCCGCAGCCTTCCCAGCCGCGCCTCGAGGCGTTGCTCCATTTCCCGCTCCATCTCCGCGGCGGCGACGGGGGTGAAAAGGCGGGCGAACTCCTGGGTGACGTAGTACTGGCCCCCGCTCAGAGCGATCCCGATCCCCAGCTGCCGGAAGCGGTCGCCCAGCAGGTTCACGCGGTGGCCGGCGCTGGCCATCAGCTGCTCGTGGTAGAAGCGCATCACGAACGTGTCGCTGCTGGCCACATTCTCGCCCAGCTCGCTGAAATGGAGCCCGGCGGCGACGGCGCGCCCGGCCAGCTTCTCGTAGCCGGGGAAATCGTGGGCCAGGGTCTTCTCCCGGAGCATTTTCAGGCTGTGGGCGCGGGCCATGGCGCGCAGTCGCGGGTCGAGTTGCAGCTCCGACAGGCCGCGGCCGCGCCGTTCGAGGTTGACCAGCTGGAACAGCTTGTCCTCCAATTGCTCCAGGCTGAGGCCCATGTCCTCCACGTGCTGGCCGGACAGAGGCAGGAAGGAAACCAGGAGCATCAGGGCGAGCGGATTGCGCGGCATGAAAAAATTCTAATACGATCATCACCGGCAGTCAAAGATCCCGGCGGTCCCCGGTCCTCCGGAAGGGCGCTTGCCGTGATGAATCTTCGCCGGCAGTCTGAGGGCCCGGATGGACGGGAGGGATCGCTCCGCCTCAAGAGCAACGATCGCTTTTTTCATCCCGAGAAAACGATGTGCAAATGCTGACGTATAAAGTAAGGAGATATACGTGAATCGGATGACACGGAAAGGCGCTCCGCTCCTGCTCCTGGCATTGTCCTGTCTCCTCGTCCTGCCCGGCTGCCGCCGGGACAACGGCGGGGACGAGCCGGAGCCGGAATCGCTGCTGCAGACCTATGACCGGCGCTTCCAGCAGTTCCTGGCCCAGGCCCAGCAGGAGATGGGAAAGGAGATCCTGATGTATTCCCCCGTCTCCGACGCGGTCACCATCCCCAAGCGCATGGACATCCAGGGCAGCCACCATGAATACGGCACCCTGGTCGGCCGCCTGGCCTCTCTCCACGGCCATCGCCCTCAGCGGGTCGCCGATTCGCGCCGCGAGCTGAATGCCCGCATCATCGACATGTACCGCCGCATCCATCCGCCGTACCTGGACCTGGCGCGCGGACTGGGCGAGGTGTTCGAGATCCCGCTGGAGGAGATGGATCTTGCCCATTTGGAGCAGGCCTTCTTCGCCAACTTCTGGACCACGCTGTTCCGCTACAATGGATTCCGGAACCTGGCCTCGACGCGCCCCGCCCCCGCTCCCCTGACCGTCACCCACTGCAGCATCCTCTTTGCCCGCGTAGGCAGCGATCTCCTTGTCGGCCGCAATTTCGACCAGGATCACGAGAAGCCGCAGTGGGTCGTCTTCAGCCGCATGGGCGGCGGCTACGCCGTCCTGGCCAACGCCTGCTACGTTCCGTACCACTGGATCATGGACGGGGTCAACGAGAAGGGGCTGTTCATGGGCACGGCCAACCTGAGCGACCCGGCGAAATATTACTGGAACGATCCCTATCCCGGCGTCCCCGCCGTCTGCGAGCACCACCTGTTCCGCATCGCGCTCGAGACGTGCGCCACCGTGGACGAGGTGATCGCCCTCTACCGCTCGGTCCGCCCCTGGTCGGCGAACGGCACCGACCACGCGCTGGTGGCCGATGCCCAGGGCAACTCCGTGGTGATCGAGTTCGACATGGAGCGCCGGGCGGTCTTCTTCCCGGCCGAAAAGAGCTACCAGCTCATGACCAACACCGCCTACCAGGAGGGGAAGGAATACATGCTGAGCCACTGCAGCCGTTTCTCCCAGGGCACCGCCATGGCCGAGGAGGGGATCCGGGGAATGGGCGACGTCGAGCGCATCATCCGCGCCATCCGCGCCAGCAGCGTCGGCTATCACTCCTTCTTCGATCTCCGCCGGCGGACCATGAAACTGTACCGCCAGCGTGACTTCAGCACGAGCTACCCGTTCGACTTGGGCGAATAGCGGGCTGCCCCGTAGCTCGGCTTCGACGAGGCCTCCTGGCTGGCAGAGCAGGGAGTGCTGGAGATCGTCTGCCACCGGATCAGCTCGCAGTAACCCTTTTCGCAGACC
>JAFGST010000251.1 GCA_016934475.1 Candidatus Aminicenantota bacterium
ATCCCGCTGGGAATCGCCATGCAGAAAAGCGGAGCCGCCGCGTTCCTGGCCGAAAGGGTGATGGCGCTGGCGCGGGGCGGGCATCCGATCCTGATCGCTCTGGCCGTTGCCGCGCTTTCAACCCTGTTTTCGCTCTTCATGTCCAACGTGGGCGCCATCGTGGTGCTGGCGCCGCTGGTCATGAGCATGGCCCTCATCGGCGGACTCGATCCCCGTCCCCTGGCGCTGCTGGCGGCGGTGTGCACGGCGAATTCCTTCATTCTTCCCACCCACCAGGTCAACGCGCTGCTGATGCCCTCCGGCGGCTATCGCAACGCCGATTATTTCAGGGCGGGGGCCGGAATGACGCTGGTCTTCATTTTCGTGGCGGTCATCGTGTTCAATTTTTTCTATTTTTAGCCCAGCACAAGGAGGATGGTATCATGCTTCTCAAACACTTCTTCACGGGAAAAATCGCCCATAGTTCCTACATACTCGCCGGCAAGAACTCTTGCGCGGTGATCGATCCTCAGCGCGACGTGGATCTCTACGTAGCGGAGGCCCGCGCCCTGGGGGTGGACATCGCGCACATCCTGCAAACCCATCTCCACGCCGATTTCGTTTCGGGGCACATGGATCTGGCGCAAAAAACCGGCGCCAAGATCCATGTGGCGAAATCAGCCCGGTGCCTTTTTGATCACGTCCCCCTGTGCGAAGGAGACGCCGTCGAGTTGGAGGACATGGTGCTTCAGGTACTGGAAACGCCCGGCCACACCCCGGAGCATCTCAGCTATGTCGTGATCGACCATTCCCGCTCCGACAGCCCGGTCGGCGCGTTCGTGGGCGACACGCTATTCGTCGGCGACGTGGGCCGGCCCGACCTGTTCCCCGACATCGCCCGGGAATTGGCCGGGCAGCTCTACGACAGCCTGCACGGAAAGCTGCTGCGGCTTCCCGACCATGTCGAGGTCTATCCGGCGCACGGGGCAGGATCCCTGTGCGGCCGCGCCATGGGCGCCAAATGGACCAGCACCATCGGCTACGAGCGCAGCTTCAACGCCACGTTGCAAATCCGAAGCAAGTCGTCGTTCATCCGGTCGCTCACCGAGAACATGCCGCCCGCTCCCGATCATTTCCGCCGCTGCAGCGACATCAACCGCAACGGCCCGGCCCGGCTGGCCGAGCTCCCCGCGGTTGAGGAGCTGAACGCGAGCCAATTCAAAAAGCGCTTGGACGACCCAGCCGCGGTGGTGCTGGATACCCGCAGCTATTATGCGTATGCCGGTCAGCACGTCGTTGGCGCCTGGCATCTCGACCTCAATGGCAACTTCCCCACCTTCGCCGGTTGGGTCCTGCCTCCGGACAAGGATGTGCTGCTGGTGGCGGATGACTACGGCAAGGCTCGGGAAGCCATCACCTGGGCCCGACGGGTCGGAGTGGATCGCATCGTGGGCTACCTGGACGGCGGCATGGCGGCCTGGGCCGTGGCCGGCTTTGCCATCCGCAGCCTCCGACTGCTCTCGGCCGAAGACCTGCACGAACGGATCGCCGGCGATGTCGATTTCGTGCTGCTGGACGTGCGCACGCCGCTGGAGTTCGAGGAGAGCCATATCCAGGGCGCCGTCAATATCCCGGTCTCGGACCTGCGGACCCGCCATTGCGAGCTGAACAAGGACCGAACCACCGTCCTGGTCTGCAGTTCGGGCAATCGCTCCAGTCTCGGCGCGAGCATTCTGGAGCGGCACGGATTCAAGGATATCTACAATGTCGCCGGGGGAATGACCGGCTACAGCGCGGCCGGCTACGCGCGGGAGTGCCGGGCCTGCGTCAATCCCCATGGCTCCCGATACTTCTCCAACTTCTACGAGGTCAAAAAACATTGGGATGCGGAATAATCAACGGAGGGCAAGATGATGGAATTCCTGACCCGAGCCCGCTGGTCCCCCTACGCGGTCGGAGTGGGGATCGGCATCCTGAGCTGGTTCACCTTTCTCATCTCCAAAAGGCCGATCGCCTGCTCGACCACCTTCGCCAAGCTGGGCGGCATGATCGAAACACTGCTGCGGGGAGACAGGGCGGGGCAACGGCCCTACTACCAGAAGCTGAGGCTGGTCGTGGACTGGCAGATGATGCTGGTGCTGGGCATTGTCATCGGCTCGCTGCTTTCGGCGCTGCTGTCCGGCGACTTCCACTGGCAGTGGGTTCCGGCAGCCTGGGAGGGCGCGTGGGGCGCGCGCCCGCTGCTGCGGGTCGTCGCGGCGCTGCTCGGCGGCGTGATCATCGGTTTCGGCGCCCGCTGGGCTGACGGCTGCACCAGCGGCCACGGCATCAGCGGCACGCTGCAGCTTGCCGTTTCGAGCTGGATCTCCGCCGTCTGCTTTTTCATCGGCGGAATCCTGGCGGCGTACGTGATCCTCGGATGAGGCGGCAGAAGGAGGGACGCATGCAGACCAAGAACCTGGGGATCAAGAGATTCGAGGACCGGCCCGCGCTGCTCTGGGGCCTGGCGTTCGGCGTCGTGTTCGGCTTTCTGCTTCAGAAGGGAGGCGCGACCAAGTACGACGTGATCATCGGGCAGCTGCGGCTGACCGACTTCACCGTCGTGAAGATCATGCTCTCGGC
>JAFGST010000252.1 GCA_016934475.1 Candidatus Aminicenantota bacterium
CGTGTTCAGGGAAAGCGTCATCGTCGCCCGCCGCCGCCGGCCCACCCCGCCGGCCTGGGGGAAGAGCCACCTGGCCTCCCTGCTGCCCACGGCGGCGGCGGGGAAGATCAGCGCAGTGATCATCTCCTCGGTCGTGCCGCGCCTCGACCGCGCCCTGGCCGCAGCCGTCGCCAAGAACTGCGCGCTGCGCCCGCACTTCGTCAGCCATCGCAGCGACAGCGGCATCCACCTGAAAATCGACCGGCCGGCGCAGCTGGGGGCCGACCGCATCGCCGACTGCGCCGGCGCCCTCTCGCTCTTTCCGCCGCCGCTGATCGTCATCGACTCCGGGACGGCCACCACCTTCGACCTGATCAACCGCCGCGGCGAGTACTGCGGCGGCTGCATCCTTCCGGGGCTGGCCATCGCCGCCCGGAGCCTGGCGGAAAGCACGGCCAAGCTGAGGCCCGTCGCCTTGCGGGCTCCCCGTTCGCCGCTGGGCACGAACACGGCCGACAGCATCCGTGCCGGCATTTACTTCGGCCATGTCGGCGCCCTGCGGCATCTGATCGCCTGCTACCGCGGGATGCTCGGGCCGCGCGCCCGGGTCGTGGCCACCGGCGGGATGCTGCGCTGCCTGAAAGAGGAAGTGCCGGGCATCGACGCCTTCGAGCCCGACCTGATCTTCCACGGCCTGCGCTGCATCCACGAGCGCCGGGCGTGGGGCGGCGGGTCCTGAGGCCGGCGGGGCGAACGGCCATGGACACTCCCGGCGGGGACTTCGCTTACATCGTCCGCATCATCCAGTACCTGGACCAGCGACACCATCTCCGCTTCTTCATCGGCAGCCGCGATTTCGACATCCTCTACCGCTGGTGGGAGAAGCGCATCCCGCAGGCACTGGTCCGCGAGTCGCTGGACCGGGTGGTGGAGCGCCGCCGCCGCTTGCGACTGCCCATCGATCGTTTCTCCGTTTTCAGCCACGAGGTGCGCCGCAGCCACCGCTCCTTCATGATCCTCGACATCGGCCGCCGGGGCCCGGAAGCCCCCGGGGAACGCGCCGTGATCGAACGCTTCCTCGACCGTTTCCCCGCCGAGCTGCTGCCGCTGCGAAGCGAGTTCGAGGCCTTCTTCCGGAGGCGGCTGAACGGAGAAGCGGCCGATGCCCGCCTTCTGGAGGAAGCGCTTCTCTCCCTTTTCGAAGCGGACGCTGAGCTGAACGCCAAGACCGCCTGGTTCCTGGACAACCTGGCCCCCCGTCTGCGCCGGCCGCAGATCGAGCGCACCTACCGCCTGAACTACCTGATGAACAAGTTCGGCTTTCCGCCGCTGGAGTGATGAAGCGAACGGATGATCCGCATGGCTACTCTTTACGTTCCGAGGCCAATCGCCGGCGCAGGGCATTGTCTTCAGCCCCGGACCCGTAGATCGCCGCGATCTGCTCCAGGACCTCCCGGGAGTCGTCGCCGGCGGCGCGCAGCAGGCGGACCTTGGCCCACAAAGCCGGGGTATAATTGGAGTTGAAGGCCAGGCAGCGGGCGATGGCCTCGCCGGCGGCGGGCAGGTCCCCTTGCCGGAGCAGGAACTCGGCGTGCTCGGTCTCGAAGTAGGGATAGCTGTAATAGGTGATCCAAAACGAAAGCTGGGTTTTCATGGACAGCAGGTCCCGGAAAAGGTCCCGGGCGCGCCGCGGCCGGGCCTCCTTTTCGGCAATGCGCGCCTCCAGGTGCAGGCAATACTTCAGGGCGGCGTCGAAGTTGTCGAGCGACAGGCGGTAGGCATCGCGCAGCACTTGCAGCCAGAGCAGTTCCCGCCGTGCCGCCGGCAGGTCGTTCTGGGCGGCATGGCACAGGCCCTTCAGCCAGTGGCTCTCTGCGCTGTGGCCGGTGATGGCGGCCGAATCGTGGCGGAGCAGCGCCTGGTCGAGCAGGCGCAAGGCAGCGGCATAATCCTCGTCCAGGTAGCGCAGGAACGCCATCTTGGCCAGGGTGTCCGCCTTGGCCTCGTCGTGCGCCGCGAGCTCCTGGTAGCGCGACAGGGCTTTCTCGGCTTCGGGGAAATTCGCCTTCAGCACGTGGATGTCGGCGATGGTCAGGTAGGGCCAATCCATCCCGGGATCCAGGCTGATGGCATAGACCTTGCTGTTCTCCGCCTGAGTATAGTCCCCGCGGTAGAAATGCCCGTCGCCCAGGGAGTCGAACGAGTTGGCGGTACGGTCGATGTCACGGTAGCGCTCGAAGCACTCGATCGCCTCCTGGTGGCGGCCGAGGTAGGAATAGCAATAGCCCAGGTGGTTGAGGGCGGCGGCGTAATCGCGGTCCATCTCCAGGGCGGACAAGAACTCGGGGATGGCCCGCGCGGCGTCGCCGCGGCGGAAATAAGCCTCGCCCAGTTCCAGGATCCTCTCCTTGCTGAAGGGAAACATGGCCTTCAGCTCGCGCAGGCAGCGGATCTGCTCCGGAAAGGCGAAATCGAACTTGGCCTTCAGAGCCTGGACCTTCAGGCGCAGCGGCAGGGAGAATTGCTCCAGGAGGGGGACGAGGGAGTCGACGTACTTCAGCGCCTCGGCGGACGACCCGCTGTAATCTTCCAGAAGGGCGAGATGGTAGCGGGCGGCCGGCATGCCGCCGGCCAGGCGCTCCGCCTCGAGGAGCAGGCGGCGCGCGGAGCTGAACTGCTTCTTGTTCCACAGCGTCCAGCCCTGGTAGAAGAGCTCGAAGGCCCGCCAGTGGCCGCCGTACATGGCCGCGATGCCGGGGGCCGTAGGCGCGGTAGCATCGGGTTCGCCGCGCACCGCCTGCAGGACGCGCAGGGCCAGATTGTCCACCTGGTCGGTCAGCAGCGAATTCCGCTCCTTGCCCGGGATGAAGAAGGGGGCGTGCCTCTCCCGCTCGTTGACCCGCTCGAGCTGGGCCTCGATGTTGAACTTGTCGGCCACGCTGCTCAGCTTGCCGCGCAGGACGTAGCGGACGCGGTAGGCGCGCATCAGGGCGGGAAGCCGCTCCGGAGCGATCGCGTGCCCTCCGTTCAGCTCGCGCAGCATCTCCTCGTCCAGGGTGCGGAAAGCGCCGCAAGACTCCAGGGCCTGGCGCACCAGGTAGTGGATCCTCTCCTCGAACTGCTTCTCCCGGGTTTGGTTTTCGAAAGGGGTGAGCAGGACGCTGAACCACTCGACGCGGTCCGTTCCCGCGCCGGGGGAGAGGCGCCCGGGGCGCAGGAAGACCAGCCAGGCCAGCAGAGCCACCAGGGGGAGCAGCGCCGCCGCCAGCCACCAGCGCCGCGAGCGGCTCGTGCGCAGGGCCTCGGTCGAGGCCTTCATGTCCTTCAGCCGGCGCACCATCTCGCTCAGGCGCTCATCCTCCTTGAGGGGCCGCCTACGGTCCGATTCGCGCAGAAGCCTTTTCTGCTCCCGGGGGGCGATGATCTCGGTCTCGTTCCTCGGCTGCTCCGCCTTCCGGGCCAGCCCGGCCTTCCAGTCGGCCAGGTCCCTGCGGATCTCGCTGAAATCGCCGTAGCGGCGGGAACGGTCCTTCTGCATGGCCTTGCGCACGATCCGCTGCAGAGGCGGCGGCACGTGCGGACTGAAGCGCACCTCACGGTGCAGGATGTTGTACAGGGTGACGATGTTCTCTTTTTCGGCGAAGGGATTGCGATTCTCGATCATCTCGTATAGGACGACGCCGAAGGAAAAGATGTCGCTGCGACCGTCCAGCTTCAGCCCCTTGGCCTGCTCGGGGGACATGTAGGAGACGGTGCCCAGAACGATTCCCTTCTCGGTCAGGTCGCGGTCGTCGCGCTCGCTCTCCCCCTCGCCCTCGGCGGCGGGGCAGATCTTGGCCAGGCCGAAGTCGAGGATTTTCACCTGGCCGCTGCGGTCGATCATGATGTTGCCGGGCTTGATGTCGCGGTGCACGATGTCCTGCCCCTGGGCGGCGGCCATGCCGTCGGCGATCTGCAGGGCGATGTCAACGACGGTTTCCAGCGCCAGGGGCTTCATCTTCATCAGCTGGTCGAGGGTAACCCCGTCCACGTACTGCATGACGATGAACTCCCTGCCGCTCTCCTCGGCGATCTCGTAGATCATGCAGATGTTGGCCTGGTCCAGGCGCGAGGCTGCCTGGGCCTCGCGCAGGAAGCGCGCTTTCGAGTCGAAATCGCTCAAGACGGCGGCGGCGATGCTCTTGATGGCCACCTTGCGCCCCAGCTTGACGTCCTCGGCCAGCAGGATCTCGCCCATGCCCCCCCTGCCCAGCGACTTGATCACCCGGAAGCGGCCGCCGAGTATCGTTCCCCCGGGGCGGCAGGCCCGGGGCGCGGATTCGTCCGTCTTGTCCTCCGGGGCCTGGAGCGGGGCGCGGCACCTGGAGCAGAAACGGTCTTGCTCGTCGTTGGCGGCGCCGCAGGAAGGGCAGATCATGGCCCGATTGTAGCAAATGCGCCCGCCGATGGCAACCCGACCGGAGCGGGATCATGAGCGAAACGCGGAAGAAAAAGTGGCCGGCGTATTGACGGCGCTCGGTCTTTGCTTCATATTGTTACCGTGAAAGCGTTTGCCGGGCTGCTGCTGATGTTGGGGCTCACAACCTTGATGACGGCGGAGAATATCAATAGGGAAATCTTCCCCGGCGAGGTGCACGGATGGGCGCTGGCCGCCGAGGAGCAGGTCTATACCCCCGAAGACCTCTACAAGTATATCGACGGCGCCAGCGAACTCTATATCTCCTTTGGCTTCAAGAAGCTGTATTCCCGCCGCTTTGCAAGATCCGGCTGGCCCGAGATCACGGTGGACCTGTTTGACATGGCCGAGCCGGGGAACGCCTTCGGCGTTTTCGCCCACGGTCAGGAGGATCCCGATCAGGCGGTCGGCCAGGACTCGGAATACCTCGACGGCCTGCTGCGCTTCTGGCAGGGACGCTGGTACGCCTCGCTCCTGTGCAGTCCCGAAACACCGGAGGGGCGCTCGGCGCTCATGGAGCTGGGACGGCGCCTGGCCGCCCGCCTGGGCCCCCCCGCCCCGCGGCCACCGGAGATCGGCCTGCTGCCCCGAAGGGACCTGGACGCGGCCAGCATCCGCTATTTCCGCGATCCCGCCTGGCAGAATTCCTACCGCTTCATCGCCGACGGGAACGTCCTGGGGATCGGCCCGCGAAGCGCGGCCGTGCTGGCCAAGTACAACCGGGGCCGGCCGCGGCCGGTCGTGCTTCTGGTTTCGTACCCCGACCGCTCCTCCGCCGAACGCGCCCTGGCCAACTTCCAACGCGTCTTTGCCTTGCCGCCCGGGGAGGGGGAGGCGGTCCGGCGGGAGGACGGGGAGTATTGCGCCGCCGGACTGGAGGGGACCGTTCTGGCCGCCGTATGGCACGCCGCCGGCGCCGCGCCGGCCCTGGAATTGCTCCGGGCCCTGCGCCAAGAAATCGCGGCGCCCGAAGGGGGAGGATCATGAAGAAAAGGACGATCAGCCGCAGGAGGTTCATCCGTGAGGGCGCGGGAGCGCTGGCCGCCGGAGCGCTGGCGTTCGCCATGCCGGAAGGATCCGCCGCCCGAGGCCCGGGAAGATCCCGGGTCATACTGATCCGTGAGCGGGAGGTGCTGGACGATGGAGGGGGAGTCAAGGCCGGCGTCGTCAAGGAGATGCTTGACGATGCGCTGCGCGCGCTGCTCGGCGAGAGCCACGCGCTGCGGGCCTGGAAGAGACTCTTCGGCCCCGGAGATGTCGTCGGCATCAAGAGCAACGCTTGGCGGCACCTGCCCACGCCGCCGCCGCTGGAGGAGGCGATCCGTCGCGGACTGCTGGCCGCCGGCGTGGCGGGCGGGGACATCGGCGTCAACGACCGCGGCGTGCTGCGCGATCCGCTTTTTGCCCGCTCGACGGCGCTGGTCAACGTGAGGCCCATGCGCACCCACGCCTGGTCGGGGCTGGGAACGCTCATAAAAAACTACATCATGTTCGTGCCCGATCCGCCCCGCTTCCACCCCGATTCCTGCGCCGACCTGGCCGCCCTCTGGCAGCTCCCGGCGGTCAAGGACAAGACGCGTCTGAACATCCTGGTCATGCTCACGCCGCAGTTCCACAGCGTGGGGCCGCACAGCTTCAACCCGGCCTATGTCTGGAAATACAACGGGCTGATCGTCAGCATCGATCCGGTCGCGGCCGACGCCACCGGCGCGCGCATCATCCAGGGGAAGCGCCGGGAGCATTTCGGCGAGGAGCGTCCCATCAGCCCGCCGCCCAAGCACATCGCCCTGGCCGACAGCCGCCACCACCTGGGCTGCGCCGACCCGGACCGGATCGAGCTGATCAAGCTCGGCTGGACGGAAGGAATCCTCGTATAGAAGCGGGGGAGGGTCTTCGCGCCTTCTTTGTCGATTCCTTCAAAGAACCCCGTTTTCCCCGATGGAGGCGGGGATCCTTCGTGTTCAGGAGCAGGGGATCGAGTCCCTGGAGCCCTCCGCTCAGACAATCCGCCGGAATCAGCGCCTCTTCAGCGGCATCGTCATCGGGCTCTTATGGTGCAGCTCGTGGCGGGAAAGCACTTTTCCCTTATCGTTGAGGACGGCCAGGGTGAAGGCGACCTTTCCGCCCTTCAGCAGGTCGAAATCCTTCTGGCTCAACTGCGGCCGATCAGGAAGGGAACCGCGTCATGGACATGAGGACGTGCGGCACGGGGAGTCGCGTGATCGGGAAGCGGGACCATGGTGAACGCATCCTTTTCTTGACTTTTTCCCCCCCCTCTGCTTAAATCAGATCGTCGATAAAACTGATTTCCCCGTCAGCAAATGAGGATTATTCATGATAGAAAATTGGAAAGATAGGTTTTCCGAGAACGGTCGCGGTTACGAAGGCTATCCGATCGGAAAGATGCTTCAGTATCTGTCCGATCCCGAAATCATTTCGCTGGCGGGGGGATTGCCTTCGCCGGATATATTTCAGCGAAGCGGTTTTCTTGCAGCAAGCGAAAGAATCCTCGGAAGCGACAACGTGAGCAAGGTCATGCAGTACTCGGCAATCCCCGGGGAAAAGTCGCTGCTTGAGGCCGTGATTAATTTTCTCAAGCGCGACAGCATCCGCATCGCGGAGGAAAATCTTCTAATAACGACTTCAGGACAGCACGGGCTGGATCTCGTCGGGCGGCTTTTTTTGGATCCAGGAGATATTGTCATGGTGGACAGGCCGACTTTTGCCGGAGCGATCGTGGCGTTTGATCTTTGCCGGCCGAAATATGTTGGAATGGATATTGAAAAAGATGGCTCCGATATTGACGGGTTTCGAGCAAAACTGGAAGAAATCAAGCGAGATGGCGCTATGCCCAAGTTCATCTATGTGGTTCCCGATTTCCAGAATCCGACGGGAATCACCATGAGCCTTGAAAAGAGAGAGAAGCTGCTTGATTTGAGCCATGAATTCGGCGTGCCCATCATAGAGGACAGTCCTTACAGGGACCTGAGATATTTCGGTGACACCATTCCATCGATCTTCTCGCTGGATCAGAAAAGATCAGGCACAAATGTAATCGGCCTATATACTTTTTCCAAGATATTTTGTCCCGGAATGCGCGTCGGTTTCAATATCGGACCTGCGGAAGTAATTAAGAAAATGTGCAATATCAAGGAAGGCAATATTTTAAATACACCCAAGTACAATCAGGATATGTGTTGTGCTTACCTCAACGATATGGGCCTTGAATGTCATCTTGAAAATTGCCGAAACTATTATAGGGAAAAACTTAGGCTGTTTCTCGCTACGATGCAGGAATATTTTCCCGAGGATTCCGGCGTGAGCTGGACGAAGCCCGAAGGCGGACTGTTTCTCTGGGCTACTGTACCCGAGCATATCGACACGGAAGAGCTCTTTTTTGAGGCAATAAAATATAAGGTCGCTTTCGTGCCGGGATGGCAGTTCTATGGCGAAAATCCCGCCCACAATCACATGAGGCTGAATTTTTCATTTTCAGATAAGGCGCAGCTGACCGAAGCGGTCAAAAGACTGGCGAAATGCATAAAAGCCCAGTCTTGAAACATTTCTTCAGCAAGTAAAAGAAAAGCTTTTTGCCGACGACGGGCCCAGCTCCCCCCCGTGCTTTTCGCAGCTTGTATTATTCACTGCCTTTCACTTGACAAGGAGACAGGGGCTTCTATATATATGAACCTCAAGCTTTGAATGAACCATCGGGTTTAAAGTGAAATGGTCGCGCAAAGGGAGGGAAAATGGCGGCAATGAATGGAATGACGAACAAATACCTTCATATTGATTTAAGTAGCAAAAAATTTCATGTGGGAACGACTCCGGAGGGACTGCTCGAGGAGTTCGTAGGGGGGAAGGGAGCAGGGTTGAAGTTAATGCTCGAGCAGGGTTTGGTCACCCATGATCCGTTTTCAGCGGAGAACCCCCTGATTTTTATAACCGGTCCCTTTACCGGGTCCAGGGTTCAGACTTCGGCGCGATCCACGCTGGTAACCAAATCTCCCCTGACGGGGACCTGCCTGGATTCCCACGGCGGCGGCCACTGGGGACCCCAACTGAAGCGAGCCGGCATCGATTACCTGTACATCACCGGGAAAAGCCCAAAACCCGTATATCTCCATATCACGCCTGGAAAGGTCGGCTTTGAAGATGCGTCGGATTTATGGGGCAGGAACCGCTTGGAGACCGAACGAAAACTGAGGGAAAAGTACCCGGGCACCCGGGTGGCTTCGATCGGGATCGCGGGTGAAAATCAGGTCAAGTTTGCCGCCATCGGCATCGATTACCACCGGTTTTTCGGGCGCGGCGGCGGCGGGGCGGTCATGGGTTCCAAGAACCTGAAAGCCATTGTGCTCGGGGGGAAAGAGAAGGTCGGGTTCTTCGATGAAAAAGGCTACAAAGAATTGACCGACCAATTGACCAAGGATGTGATGGCGCACCCCAATCGTGCCTTGAGGTATGAAAAGGGCACCTCCATGTGGGTTCGCATGGGGCAAGAGATCGGGCGATTTTTACCGGTCCGCAACTGCCAGGAAGTGGTAATGGATGCCTACGAAAACCTTTGCTCGGAAAACCTGAAAAAAGTCCTGAATTGGAAAAGCACCGCATGCTACGGCTGCAGCATCCTGTGTTCGAAACAGGCCAAATGGAAGGATTTCCAGATGGAAGGGCCCGAGTACGAGACCGTGGCCTGGCTGGGAGCCAATTGCGGACTGGCCGATCCCGAAACCGTGGCCACCGCCAATTTCCTGGCAGATGATTGGGGATTGGATTCGATTTCTACCGGCGCCGTTCTGGCGTTTGCCATGGAAGCTTTCGAAAAGGGGATCATTACGGAAAGCGACACCGGCGGGATACAACTCCGGTTCGGCAACGACCAGGCGTTGCTGGAGATGATAAAAAAGATCGCCCAACGTGACGGTCTGGGCGACGTACTGGCCGAAGGTTCGCGGATCGCTTCGCAAAAGATCGGCAAGGGCAGTGAATATTTTGCCCTGCAAACCGGCGGCATGGAATTGTCCGGCGTGAATATCAAGGGATGCGCCTCCATGGGATTGGGCCTGGCTACCGCGGATTTTGCCAGCCACACCCGGATCTGGACCGCAACGGCTGAAATGAACGACAATCTGACTTTCGCGACCACGCCGAAAACCGTCATGGCCGGCCAGGATGAAGTCAATGCGAGAAATTCCCTGGTAATCTGCGATTTTGTCCCCTTTGGCTTCGATCGCCTGGCACCCATCCTGGAGAAAATCACCGGTGTGCATCGTACGGCCGAGGACCTGCAAAAATTAGGAGAAAAAATTTCCAACTTTCACCGGATGTACAATGTCAAAAACGGCCGGAACCGCCAGGGCGATACCCTTCCCCCCAGGTTCTTCAAGGAGAAGCAGCTTTCGGGGATTTTCAAGGACCAATACTTGACTGAAGAGAAATTCAACCAGTGGCTGGATATGTATTACCAAGAAAGGGGATGGGATGAAAAAGGCATCCCCACGGATGAGAAGCTATCCGAGCTGAACTGGAAACGATTGTGAGCCGATCGCTCGGCAAGGCCTTATACATCCTTGCCATGATCATGGATTCTGAATCAAAGTGCATCCTGACGCAGATGGCCTGGAGCCTTGCATTAGGCAAAACGACTGCAGAAACAAGCGTTTGCGTCCTGGCCGACACAATCTTCGGCCGAAGGGGCGAATGTATTTTTTTTAATTAAATGATAGTATTGTAAAAGTGAGTGATTTATAAGGAGGAAATATCATGGGTATGCATTTTAATCTGTTCAGCCAGAAGGAAATGAAGCAAATGGACAAACTTAAGGAGTCTTACGGCGGTGCCGAGGAGATCAGGAAGTCCATTGAAAAAATGAGGAATTATGGCGAGAGGAAGAAGGTCGCAGTTGAAAAAGGTTTTGGCGATATGCTGCAAAAGGCGGAAGGGTATGCCGCTTCCTTGGCCAAGGTCGAAGATTTCATCGAAAAAGAGAAGATCACCTTCAGTAAGGCCGGCGTCGCTACTACCCAGGTATCGGGCTTCCAGGGAGCGCCCATTACCCTCAGAGGCATGCAGCGGATGGCGGAAGATGGAGAAACCCTGGTCCCCGCCGAGTTCATTTCCGTCATGGCTCTCAGTGAAGACTATGTTTTGAACGGCGAATTGCTCACGACCTTGGCCATGGCGGAAAATATCATGAAATGCAAAAAATTCTGCAATACCAACCTGGTGGGGACCCCCCTCAGTGACGAAACTTATGAGCGGTTGGAAAATATTACGGGCGAGAAATTCGAAACCTACGTCCCCAAAAAAGGCATGAGAGCATTGGTCCTCAAAAACATGGGAACTCCTTTCGGGAACCTGGGCGGTGTGGAAGTCGCCAACAACAATCACTTGGTCTATTTGGACGGCATTACGCGCTGTGCGGTAAACACCGGCGGCAATTTTTATTTGAATCCCAGTTGGTCGAGTATTGCCGCGGCTTGTTATTATGCCCGGGACATTTCCAATTTATCATTTAAAATATCCATGCTCTTGTCTACCCAAAGCCCCATGCAGTTCCGGATGTTGTTGAATATCATGAAAGAATACAGCCGGGAAGACGGTACTACGGCGATTTATGAGATCAACCTGGGCAACGGGATGTCGCCGGAGTGCTTCATCCAATGTTCCGAGGAATTGAAGATATCGGGTATTCCCGGGGTTTCCCTGGCCGCGCATCTGCGAATCAATCCCGACCTGGGACTGAAGGATTTCGATTGGACGAAGAACGCCCATAAAGTGCTGGGGTCCGGCACCAACATCACCATCAAATATGAAAGCGACGGCACGTCCCGTCCCTTGGACACCATGGAGGCCTACTTTTTATGCAAGGAAGATCGATTGGCCCAGGCCCAGCAGATCGGAGATGTCATCTATTACAAATGTGCCCGCTGCAGCCGGGATGCCAAGGATATCATGAAAATGGGGCATAGGGCGACGTTCGCAGATATTTCCCACAGAGATAAGTAAGCACTTGCCCATTCATTCATCACGAAGCAATAAAAACGAAGATGGAGGAATCATGAAGCAGCGACTGGTTTTAATCGGATTTGGCAACGTTGGACAGGGCTTGATGGAAATCCTGATAAAAAAACGGGAAGAGTTGCAAGCACGTCATGGATATGAATTTGTTGTTGTGGGTATAGCGGATGTTGTCTGGGGGACTGTCTATAATCCAAATGGTTTGAATATTGAGGCTCTGCTGAACGATGTCAAAGCCAGGCGGAAATTTCCCCAAGACCTCAAAGATTGGGATGCCTTGACCCTGATCAAGGAGTCCGACGCCACTGTAGTCTGTGAACTGGCGTTCACCAATCTTCAAACCGGTGAGCCGGCGATTTCCCATTGCCAAGCTGCATTTTCTGCCGGGAAGCACGTAGTGACCAGCAACAAAGGGCCGGCGGCCCTGGCGTACCGGGAACTGAAGGCCATGGCGGATGAAAAAGGGCTCCGCTTCTTGATTGAAGGAACGGTAATGAGCGGCACGCCGGTATTGAATTTGAGCGCAGGTCCGCTGGCCGGGTGTGAAATAACCGCGGCCCGTGGGATTTTAAATGGGACTACCAATTATATCCTCACGCAAATGGAAGGGGGCATGAGTTATAATGAGGCACTGGAAAAAGCCCAGGAATTGGGCTATGCCGAAGCAGATCCCACCGGGGATGTCGAAGGTCATGATGCCAGAGGAAAAGTGACCATCCTGGCCAATGTGGTCATGAATTCCCCTTTAAAAATATCCGACGTTTCCTGCAAAGGCATTAGCAACATTACGCTGCAGGACATTGACAAAGCGAAAAAGACTGGTTCGCGCTGGAAACTGATCGGTTCCGTCAAGAAGGAAGAAAATAAGGTGACGGCATCGGTGGCCCCGGAAATGCTGCCGTTGACGCATCCATTGGCGGGAGTTATGGGAGCCACCAATGCCATCACCTTCACCACGGATTTGCTGGGGGATGTTTCTATTGTTGGGCCTGGAGCCGGCCGTATCGAAACCGGTTTTTCGATTCTCAGCGACTTACTGAAGATTTAGCTTTCGGCGGAAGGGATGTAGGGCCAGGTGGCGTGATGGTGAATGAGACAGCGAAAATATTCCAATCCGTGATAGCCCGACCCAATCGCCGGGCGGAGAACGGCAGGCTTGCCGCGGCGCTGGTCATGCTGCTGGTGATCCCCTTTCTGCTATGCCAATGTCGAGGCAAAACGGATAAAGAGCTTGTCGCCGTCCTGATCGCCGAAATGGCGGTCCAGGTTGAGAAAAAAAACGCCGCCGGGCTGGTGGCCCACCTGGCCGCCGACTATCGCGACGGGGAGGGGCGCGACCGCGCCGCCACCGCGGACCTGGCCGAGGATTATTTCCGCCGTTACCGCTTCATCAAGGTCAAGGTGCTGACCTCGCGCATCGAGATGGGCGAGGGAGGGGGCGCCCGCGTGCAGACCGACGTCTCCCTCTACAGCGGCGCGGCGGCCGCCCTGCGCAAGGCGGTCGGCTTCGACGGAGAAAACTACCGCTTCTCGAGCATCCTGCGCAAGGAGGACGAATGGCGGTTCGTCGAGGCCAGCTGGGAGGCCGTCCCGGTGGACGGGCTCTTTCCCGAATCGCTGGCGATCCTGCGGGAGCTGTTCCCCGATCTATGAG
>JAFGST010000253.1 GCA_016934475.1 Candidatus Aminicenantota bacterium
GCCCTTGGACTTGGACATGCGCGCCCAGCGCCAGACGACCTGGTCGGCGGGATAGCCGTCGCGCTCGTCGTGCTTGAGCACGATCCAGTCGACGATCTTCTCGTCGCCATCGGCCTCCTCCTGGGGGCGCAGCCGGCGTCCCGGCGTCAGGGCCAGCAGCGAGCCCTGGTTGCGCAGGTTCAGGAAGGGCTCCTCGAAGCCCAGCAGCCCCTCGTCGAAAAGAACCTTCGTCCAGAAACGGGCGTAGAGCAGGTGCGAGCGCGCATGCTCGATCCCCCCGGTGTACTGGTCCACGGGGAGCCAGTAGTCCAGGGCGGGCCGTGAGGCGAAGGCGGCATCGTTGCCGGGGTCGGTGAAGCGGAGAAAGTACCACGAGGAGCAGGCGTAGCCGCCCATGGTGTCGGTCTCGCGCCGGGCCGCGCCGCCGCAGCGCGGGCAGGCGGTCTCCACGAAGCCGGGAATGGCGGCCAGCGGCGACTCTCCGGTTCCGGTGGGGTGGTAATTCTCCACGTCGGGCAGCAGGACCGGAAGCCGCTCTTCCGGGACCGGAACCTCGCCGCAGGCGGCGCAGTGGACGATGGGGATCGGCGCTCCCCAGTAGCGCTGGCGGGATATCAGCCAGTCGCGCAGGCGGTAATTGACCGTCGGGCGGCCGAGGCCCTTCTCCTCCAGCCAGCGGTTGATCGCCTTCTTGAATTCGGCGGTGGGCAGGCCGCTCCAGCGCCCGGAATTGACGGCGATGCCCTCCAGCGTTTCCGCGGCCTTCAGGTCGTAGGTCGAGCCATCGCGGCTGACCACCTGCACGATGGGCAGGTCGAACTTCCTGGCGAAGTCGAAGTCCCGCTCGTCGTGGCCCGGCACGCACATGATGGCCCCGGTGCCGTAGCCCATCAGCACGTAGTCGGCGATCCAGATCGGGATCTGGCGACCGTTGCCGGGGTTGACCGCAAAGGCTCCCGTGAAGACGCCGGTCTTGCTGCGCGCGGCGCTCAGGCGGTCGATCTCCGACTCGCCCTGGGCTTTGCGCATGTAGGCCTCAACGGCGCCGCACCGCTCCGGGGCGGTGATCTCCGGTACCAACGGATGCTCGGGGGCCAGCACCATGAAGGTGGCGCCGAACAGGGTGTCGGGCCGGGTGGTGAAGACGCGGATGCTCCCGGTGCCGCCGGCGACGGCGAAGTCGACCTCGGCACCCTCGCTGCGGCCGATCCAGTCGCGCTGCATCTCCTTCATGCCCTCGGACCAGTCGAGCTTTTCCAGGTCGGACAGCAGGCGGTCGGCGTAGGCCGTGATGCGGAAGAACCACTGAGGCATCGGCTTCTTCTCCACCGAAGTGTCGCAGCGCCAGCAGCGGCCGTCCCTGACCTCCTCGTTGGCCAGGCCGGTCTTGCAGGAGGGGCACCAGTTGATGGGGGCAGTGGCCCGGTAGGCCAGGCCCCTGCGGTGGAGCAAAAGGAAGATCCACTGCGTCCATCGGTAGTATTCGGGCTGGCTGGAGTTGATCTCGCGCTCCCAGTCGTAGGAGCAGCCGGCCCGGATCAGCGTGTCGCGGTAGGAGGCGGCGTACTCGGGCACCATCTGGCGCGGGTTGCGGCCGCGGCGGATGGCCTCGTTCTCGGCCGGCTGGCCAAAAGCGTCCCAGCCCATGGGATGCAGTACGTTGAAGCCCCGCATGCTCTGGTAGCGGCAGAAGGCGTCGGTGGGCACGTAGTTCTTGAGATGGCCGACGTGCAGGCCGGAGCCGGAAGGATAGGGGAACATCTCCAGGCAGTAATACTTCCTCTTCCCCTTGTCCAGGACGGCGCGGAAGGTCTTCTGCTCCCGCCAGGTCCGCTGCCACTTGGACTCGATTTCCTTGAAGTCGTATTTCATGGTTTTTCCTTAAAAAGAACCGCCGCTCGGTTTTCCATTATACCGGAAAAGGCGCCTCCCGACAACGGCACTTCCTGAACCAAAGCCCGCCGCGTGCGTATAACATCACTCAGGAGAGAGGATGACGAAAAGGAAGCCGATCATCGTGGCCGCGGTCTTGGCCGCCGTCGCCCTGATCGTGCTGGTTAACGTCGGTACAAGCGGCGGCAAGAACTTCGACGTCACCGTGGAGAAGGTGCGGAAACGGGACCTGGTCGAGAAGGTTTCGGCCACCGGCGAGATCAAGCCCAAGAAGAACGTCAACATCAGCACCGACGTGGCCGGAAAGATCCTGAAGATCCTGGTCGCGGAGGGGGAAACCGTATCCCAGGGCCAGCTGCTCATCAAGATCGACTCGGCCGTCTACGAAGCCAACGCCGACGGCGCCCGCGAGGTCATCTCCTCCTCCGAGGCCGAACTAATCTCTCAGGAGGCCACCCTGAAGCAGGCCAAGCAGTTCCTGGAGAGACGCCGGCGGCTGGTCGATGAGGGGCTGATCTCCAGGGAGCAGTTCGAGGACGCCGCCACCCAGTACGAGATCGCCGCCGCCAACAGGAAAGCGAACCTGCACCGCATCGAGCAAGCCAGGGCCTCGCTGAAGAGCACCAGCGATTCCATCCAAAAGACCTCCATCGTCTCGCCCATCGACGGCATCGTCACCAGCCTGAACGTCGAGGAGGGCGAGGTGGCCATCATCGGCACCATGAACAACCCGGGAACGGTGCTGATGACCATCGCCGACCTGTCGGTCATGGAGGCGGAGGTGCTGGTCGACGAGACCGACGTGGTCAAGGTGAAGCCCGGCAAGCGGGCCCACGTCACCGTGGACGCGCTCCCCGGCAGGATCATGGAGGGCACGGTGACCGAGGTCGGCAATTCGGCCGTTTCCGCGCTTGCCTCGATCGGGGGCACCGCGGCCGAGTCCAAGGATTTCAAGACCGTCATCACGCTGGAGGCCCCTCCTCCTTCCCTCAAGCCCGGGTTTTCGGCGACCGCCGATATCATCATCGAGGAGAAAAAGGGAGTCCCTTCGGTGCCCATCGCCGCCCTGGTGATCGTGGAGGACAAGGGGCCCGGGAAGAAAGGGGGCGGGGAGGAGCGCGAGGGGGTGTTCGTCGCCTCCGGCGGGAAAAGCCTCTTTCGCCCGGTGGAGAAAGGGATCGCCGGCGACATGCACATCGAGATCACCGCGGGCCTGCAGGAGAACGAAGTGATCGTCAGCGGTCCCTTCGCCGTGCTCAAGAGGCTCAAGGACGGCGACCGCATTCGCTACGCGAAGGAGAAGAAGTAGAGGGAGGTCCGCATGAACGAGTTCGTCGCTGATTTCATCGGTGTTGTCGGCAATCCCGGCCAGACCATCGCCCGGGCCATGGAAAAGAGGCGCTGGAAGGCGGCCCTGGCCGTCATCCTCCTGGCCACGGCCCTGATCACCTTCGTCACCTTCCCCATCACCAAGGCGGAACAGGCGCGCTTCATCCGTGATTCGGAAATGGCCGACCGGTTCTCCGATGAGCAGCTGGCCGGCCTGGACAGGTTCACTCCCGCCCAGCGGGCGACCGGCGCCGCGGCCGCCGCCTTTTTCACTGCGCTGGCCCTCGTGGTGGGCGCCTTTTTCGTCTACCTCTTCTTCAAGATCGGCGGCGCCGAGGGGCTCTACGCGAATTACTTTTCGGCCGTGGTCCAGGCCTCGCTCCTGGACATGCTGCTGGGCGGAGTCCTGAGGGCGGCGCTGATCATGGTCAAGAAGACGATGATGGTCCACACCGGCCTGACCATGTTCTTCCCGGGGCTGGATATCCGCAGCCTTTCCTTCCTCGTCCTTTCGCAGTTCGACTTCTTTTCCCTCTGGTACCTGGCCGCGCTGGCTCTGGGCATCGCCGTGTACGCCCGCATCGCCCAGCGCAAGAGCTTCTTCATCGTGGCCCTTTATTTTCTCTTCAAGAGCCTCGTTTTCGTCGCTTTTTCGCTCATCACGATGAAAATGATGGGCTTGTAACCCCGCTCCGCACCGTGCTGGCGGAGGGCGCGCCCGGGCCCGCGAAACGGCCGAAATACTTGACAATTCTATATTTTTGATTTATATCATTCAACGTAATGGGAACATGTGTCGAGTCTTGGCAGCACGAGAAGAACCAGGGGAGAAAAAAATGAAAAAAGCGTTGATCCTTGTCTTTTTCATCTTTTTGGCGACGGCGCTGTCCTCGGGGGCCGAGGAAGTCAAGAAGATATACGACCTGCAGAAAGCATACGTGTACAAGGATGAATCCCTGCTGATCTCGGACACCGACCTGAACTGCTCGTATTTCATAAAGGACGACGTCCCCCGGGACATCCGCATCATCGGCAGCCACGTGGCGATCGAGGAAAGGACCGAATTCTCCGACCATGACGAGATGCTCGTCAACAAGGGCTCGAAGGACGGGCTGAAGGAGGGGGATCTGCTCATGATCCTGAGCGAAGGCCGGGTCATCCACCATCCCCGCAACCATGACCGCCTGGGGCGCTACTTCCTGAAGAAATCCCTGGCCGAGATCACCTGCATCTACGAGAACCGATCCGTGATCCGCCTGCAGAAAGGGTGCAACCCGGTCCATGTCGGCGACTTCGGCATCCTCTTCAAGCCGGAGCAGACCTTGTTCGAAAAGAAGCCCGAGTACACGTCGTGCCGCATCCCCGCCGGCGCCGTCAGCGGCATGGTCGTCTATTCCGACCTGGGGCTGAACATCCCGAGCGTGATCTCGGGCGACTGCCAGTACGTGTCGGTGGACCTGGGAGAAGGGGTGGTGGGCAAGGGCTCCTTCCTGCTCTTCTACCGCGTGTTCGCCTCCGACCTGCCCCCTCTGATCGTCGGCCTGGGCATCGTCATTCACAGCGAGAACACCAACTCCACGGTGAAGATCCTGGATGCCGGCACGGACATCCGGGTGCAGGACCGCGTCCTGGTCCTGCCGCGCATCAAGGAGACCGCCGCGCCCGGAGCGGGCGGCCAGGAGAACATCCCCATCGTGGAAACCCTGCAATACGAAGCGGAGGAGGGCGGCGCCCTTGAAGAGGCGGCCGCGGCAGACGGTCTGAGGTTCGATATCCTTTTCGAGTTCGACGGCAAGCAGCCCATCGCCGACCATGCCGCCGATTACGCAGCCGTCAAGGAATTCATCGCCGCCAGGGCGGAGTACTTGGTAACGCTGCGCGGCTATACCTGCAGCATCGGCGGCGAGGAATACAACCTGCGCCTCTCCTCCCAGCGGGTCGAGGCGATCAAGAACGTCCTGGTCAATCAGTACGGGATCGACGCCGCCCACATCGAGACGTTCTTCTACGGCGAGAAGGACCCCCAGTTCGACAACAGCAGCGAGGCCGAGCGCCGCAAGAACCGCCTGGTGCGGATCGAGGTGAACGGTCGATGAAGCCCCTGCGCTTTTTCCTGGCGTTCTGCATCCTGGGCGCGGCCGTCGCACCGCTGTGGGTCGACGGCATCGACCTGGTGGCCATGAAGAAGCGGGAGGAGGAGAGAAGGAAGAAGGCCGCCAAGTCCAAGATCGTCGTCAACGATGCCAACGTGGCCACGATCTCCGTGGGCGGCACGAAATACGCCTTTTCCCAGCTGGAAGCCGAAGAGCCCGCCGAAGGGAAGGAAGAGGCCCTGCCAGAGGAGAGGGCGAAAAAAGCGGACGAGACACGCACTCCCGAATTCTGGAAGCAGCAGCAGAACGATCTGGAGGAGAGGATCGCCAAGCTGAGGGAGGACATCGAGAATTCCCAGTCCGAGCTGAACAAGCTCTGGTCCGACTTCTATGCCCGGAACATCGCGGCCGAGCAGCAGGCCATCCGCGCCCAGATCGCGCAGCTGACGAACCAGATCGAGCAGAAGAAGATTTTCCTGAGCGAGACCGAGGCCCAGCTGGAGGCCCTCTTCGAGAAGGCGCGCAAGGCCGGCATCCCGCCCGGCTGGCTGAGATGAACGGCGGCTGAAGGCCGGCGGCCGGCGCGCACGGAACGCCGTCCCCGGCTGCGATTGCTAAAGGCACTCTCCGATGATACAATAGCGTCCAAATGGACTACCGCAAGGTTCAGGAACCGGTGCTGCCCCTGCTCAGGGGTACGGAGCGGATCCTGGCCCGGCAGGTCGGCAGCCGCGTGCGCCTGATCTCGGACCTGGGCCACCGCACGCCGATCGATCGGGGGAAGAAGATACGCGCGGCGTTCCTTTTCCTGCTGGCCCGGATGGGCGACGTCGAGGACAGGGGGCTGCCCGTCCTGGGAGCGGCCATCGAGATGCTCCACTTGTCCAGCCTGGTCCATGACGACATCATCGACCATTCCTCCTGGCGCCGCGGCAGGAAAACCGCCAACCATCATTTCGGCGACTATCTCTCGGTCCTCTGGGGCGACTTCCTTTTCATCACCTCCATCCGCATGCTGACCCGCGAGGGCCATGCCGCCGCCGTCGCCATGCTGGCCGAGATATCGCGCCAAATGATCGAGGGACAGGTCTTGGAGTTCGAGAACAATTTCAACTACCGCATCCAGCCCAGGACCTATTTCGAAATTATTCGCAGGAAGACGGCAAGCCTGTTCTCCGGCATCGCCGCCCTGGCGGCCCGCCTGCCGGGGGGGCCGGTCTCCCGCGCGGGCGATTTCCGCCGTTTCGGCCAGGATTTCGGCATGATCTTCCAGATCAGCGACGACCTCCTGGACATCTTTTCGCCGCGCTCGGGCAAGAGCCGTTTCCAGGACCTGCGGGAGGGGAAGGTGACCCTGCCCTACATCCTGCTCCTCCGCGGCGGCGCCCTGCCGCTGATCCGGGCCTTCGACCGCTCGAAGCCGCTGGCGCTGCTCGAGCGCTGCCGGGAGCTGGGCGTCCGCGAGCAATCGCTGGCGATCATCGACCGCTATCATCGAAACTGCCGCCGTTTCCTGCGCTCGTTTCCCCCCTCGCCCTACCGCGACGCTTTGGGCGGCCTGCTGGAATTCATTCGCTGCCGTGACTACTGAAGAGCGGCTGGAAATCGAGGTCAAGGTCCGCATCGACTCCCCGGAGACCTGGCGCGAGAGACTGCCCGCTTTGGGAGCCCGGCCGCTGTATCCGCGGGCCTTCGAGCGCAACCTGGTCTTCGACTCGGCGGAACGGGAGCTGCAGAAGCGGGGCGTGCTCCTGCGCCTGCGGCAGGCGGCGGATCGCAGCCTGCTGACCATGAAAATGCCCGGGCGGGCGGGCAGCGCCTATAAGGTGCGCCGGGAGACGGAGGTGGGCGTCGGAGATTTCGCCGCCGCGGAAAAGATCCTGCGCGGCATCGGCCTCGCCCCCGTCTTCGCCTACGAGAAGTACCGCCAGGTGTTCCGGCTGGCCGCGGTGCTCCTCATGCTCGACGAAACGCCGATCGGCGACTTCCTAGAGATCGAGGGCGAGCCGGCCGCCATCGATGAGGCGGCCGCCCGCCTGGGATTCGCCCGCGGCGACTACATCACCGACTCCTACCACCGGCTGTTCCTCGCCGCCGGACATCGCGGCGACATGGTCTTCTCCCCGTGACGTTCTTCATCCTGGCGGCAGGATACGGCAAGCGGGCCGAGCCGCTCTCGCGCATCCGGCCGAAGCCGGCGTTCCCCCTGGACGGGACCCCCTTGGTGCGGAGGCTGCTGCGCCATCTGCGCGCCCTGGGCTGCCGCAAGGGGCTCATCAACCTGCACCACCTCGGCGATCAGGTCGTGGCGGCCGCGGGGCCCGCCGCCGGGATCCGCTTCATCCAGGAGGAGGAACCGAGCGGCAGCCGGGTGCTGCGCCGGGCGCTGCCGTTCTTCTCCGAGTGGCTGCTGGTCGTCAACGGCGACACGCTTTTCGAGGTGCCGCTGGCCGAAATGGCGCGCCGGGCGGCCGATCCGCAAGTCGACGGCGTCCTGGCGGTGCGCGGGGACGCGAGCGGGCGCTACGCCCGCCTGCTCTGCAGCGGCGACGAGTTCCTGGAAAGCGCGGCGCCCCGGGCCGGCCCGGGACTGATGTATGCCGGCGCCGCGCTCTTCCGCCGGCGGGCGGTGTCCCGGATCGACGACGGCAGCTTCTTCTCCAGCATCCGCCGCCACCGCTTGCGCTTCAAGGTGGTCGCCTGCGCCGGCGCCTGGCTCGACGTGGGGACCCCGGCCTCCTATTTCCAGGCCAACTGGGACTGCATGGCCTGGAGGGGCCGCGGGCGCGAGAACGCCCTCTGCCGCCGCGTCGCGATCTCCTCCCGGGCCCACGTGGAGCACTCCGTGCTCTGGGAGGGGACACGCATCGGCCCCGGCGCCCGACTGTCGCAGTGCATCGTGACCGGCGACCTGGAGCTGAAGGATGCGTCCTACTGCGGGCAGATCGTGTCGCGGCTGGGCGTGTTTCCTCTTTTCTGAGAGAGGGGAAATTCCCGCCGCCCCTTGTTTTTTACCGTGAATCATATTACTATTACCCGGGAGCCAACATGAAGGACATCAACTTGCTGCTCGAAAAGTTCAAGATGAGCACCGGTGAAGGATACACGGAGACCGCTTTCAAGACGGTCGTCAACGACATCGCCAAATTCTATTGCGACAACTTCGAGCTCGAAGCCGACGAGGTCGCCATCCTGCTCGTCGACAAGGACAGCACGGTCCTATCGTTCGCCTACCCCGAGCACCTGGTCAACGCCGGCATGATCCCGGTCTCCTCCCCCGACGCCTTTGCCGCCAGGGTCTTCAAGCTGAACCGGGGGATGATCGAAAATAACTTCAACCAGATGAAGCATCTTCATCTCTTCGAATACATCAAGGGCCCCGGCGACAAGATCCGCAGGATTTGGAAGATGATGAGCACCGTCATCCGCGCCGGCGAGCAGAAGATCGGCATCATCGAGCTGTCGCGCAAGGGCGAGGAGCTGGACGACACCGGGGAAGATTTCTCCCAGGAGAACCTGGAGTTCCTGGAGGTCACCATCGTGGAGATCGGGCCCTACCTGCAGCGGGTGCTGCCGCCCGATTTCCGGGGGAAGCTCCTTTGAGGGAGCGCCTGCGCGCCATCCTGCTGGAGCGGTCGGTGGTGCGGGGCCGCGAGTTCACGCTGGCCTCGGGCAGGACCAGCGACTTCTATGTCGACGCCCGAGTGACCACTCTGGACGCCGAGGGGGCATTCCTCTGCGGCCGCATCTTCCTGGACATGCTCGCCGGTCACGACATTGAGGCC
>JAFGST010000254.1 GCA_016934475.1 Candidatus Aminicenantota bacterium
AAGGCGCTGCTGCTGCACCGCGGGGCGTTCGCCCCGGAGTACGAATACATGAAGGACTTCTTGAAATAGGAGGAAGAAGATGAACAAGATACTGGTTCTGGGGGCCGGGCTGGTCAGCCGGCCGGGAGTCCACTACCTGCTGGAGCAGAAAGGGCTGACGGTCACCGTCGCCTCGCGCACGGTGAGCAAGGCCGAGAAGCTGGTTCATGGGCACGAGAACGGCCGGGCGGCGGCCGTCGACGTGGAGAACGACGCGACGCTGGCCGCCCTGGTCGAGGAGCACGACATCGTCATCAGCCTGCTGCCCTGGATTCACCACGTCAAGGTGGCGCAGCTCTGCCTGAAACACGGCAAGCACATGGTGACCACCTCCTACGTCAGCGAGGGAATGCGCAACCTGGCCCCGGATGTCCTGGCCAAGGGCCTCGTCTTCCTCAACGAGATGGGCGTCGACCCGGGCATCGACCACATGTCGGCCATGAAGATCATCCATACCGTCGAGGCCGAGGGCGGCAAGGTGCTTCATTTCCACTCCTACTGCGGCGGATTGCCGGCTCCCGAGCACAACGACAATCCCTTCGGCTACAAGTTCTCCTGGAGCCCGCGCGGCGTGGTGCTGGCCTCGCGCAACCCGGCGCGCTTCCTGGAGGACGGCAAGATCGTGGAGATCGCCGGCAAGGATCTCTTTCTGAACTACAAGGTGGAGGAGGTCGAGGGTCTCGGAAAGTACGAGGTCTATTACAACCGCGACTCGGTCCCCTACCAGGAGATGTACGGCCTGAAGGACGCCCTGACCGTCATCCGCGGCACCTACCGCAACCTGGGCTGGTGCGACACCCTGAAGAAGATCGTCGACCTGGGACTGGTGGACGAGACGCCGCGGCCCGGGCTGAAGGGGATCACCTTCCAGCAGATGACGGCCGGCCTGGTCGGCGTTCCCGCCGATCAAAACCTCAAGAGGGCGACGGCCGACAAATTAGGCATTCCCGCGGATTCGGAGATCATGCGGCGCCTCGAGTGGCTGGGACTCTTCGGAAACGAGACGATCCCCGATGCCGGCAGCTACCTCGACGTCCTGAGCACACGCTTGCAGGAGAAGCTGTTCTACAGGGAAGGCGAGAGGGACATGATCATCCTGCGCCACCGCTTCATCGTAGAGAACCGGGACCGCACCCGCGACCGGATCACCTCCACCCTGATCGACTTCGGCATACCCTTCGGCGACACCTCCATGGCCCGCACCGTCAGCCTGCCCATGGCCATCTCCACCCGCCTGGTGGCCGAGGGCCGCATCGGCAAGAAGGGCGTGCTGACTCCCGTCCATCCCGAGATCTACGAACCGGTGCTCGCCGAGCTCGAGAGGCTGAACATCCGGATGGTGGAGAAGCGCATCCCCCAGCCCTAGCCGACCGTGGACAAGAAGACCATCGGCGCCCGGGGCGAGCAGGCGGCCGCCGCCTTCCTGAGGGACAGGGGCTACCGGATCGTCCAGGCGAACTATCGCGTGGCCGGGGCCGAGGTGGACATCATCGCCCTTTGCGGGGATATCCTCTGCTTCGTCGAGGTCAAGACGCGCAAGAGTTTCGCCCACGGCGAGCCCGAGGCCTTCGTCACACCCGCCAAGCAGCGGAAGATCATTCGCGCCGCCAAAATATTCCGGGCGCGCGAGGCCTACCGCCGCTACCGGGTGCGTTTCGACGTGGTCTCGGTGCTGCGCGACGGCGCCGCCATGGCCTGCGACCATTTGGAAAACGCCTTCGAGGAGTGATCCATGCCCGAGCTGCGCAAGGACCCGATCACCGGAACCTGGGTGATCATTTCCGAGGAACGGAAGAAGAGGCCCAAATACTACGAGATCGTGGTGAACAAGGACATTTCCATCCCCGAGAATTGCCCGTTCTGCCCGGGCAACGAGGGTATGACCCCGCCCGAGACCCACGCCCTGCGTTCCGGCCATTCGCCGGCGAACGGGCCGGGATGGGAGCTGCGCGCGGTGCCCAACAAGTTCCCGGCCTTGCGGGTCGAGGGCACCCTGCGCAAGAGCGGCGAGGGCCTGTACGACAAGATCAGCGGCATCGGCGCCCACGAGGTGATCATCGAGACTCCGGAGCACCGCAAGACCTGGTTCGACAACGATGCCGCCATGATCCGCAACACGCTGCTGGCCGCCAAGTCCCGCATCATCGACCTGAAGAAGGACACCCGCTTCAAGTACATCATGGTCTTCAAGAACTTCGGCCCCACCGCCGGGGCCACCCTGTCGCACTCGCACAGCCAGCTCATCGCCCTGCCGGTGGTGCCGCTGCGCGTCCAGGAGGAGATCGAGGGAGCCCGAGCCCACTTCGAGAGGAAGGAGCGCTGCATTTTCTGCGACATCATCCAATACGAGAACGAGGCCGAACGGCGCCTTCTCGCCGAGAACGAACACGTCATCGTCCTGGCCCCCTACGCCCCGCGCTTTTCCTTCGAGCTGGCCGCCTATCCCAAGCGGCACGAATCCGCCTTCGAGAATATCAGCGACCCCGAGCTCGACGGTCTGAGCGCCATCCTGGCCGAGACCCTGGGCCAGGTCGGGCGGCTGCTCAGCCGTCCCGACTTCAACCTGATCATCCACAACGCCCCCTGCCAGAACAGCGTCGCCGACTTCTACCACTGGCACATCGAGTTCATGCCGGTTCTGGCGCGCGTGGCCGGCTTCGAATGGGGTACGGGCTTCTACATCAACCCCATCTCCCCCGAGGAGTCGGTGCAATCCCTCAAGGATGCCAGGCCGCGATAAGCGGCAGGCAGCGAATCACCGGGCGGCGCCGTCCGCCGGCGGTTGAAAAATCTCCTTGTTGTGATACTATGAATAGTCAATCCCCAGGATGGAGAACCATGGAAAAAAGGAAAAGCGCCCGCTTCGATGTCTCGCAGGAGATGAAAGGCAAGCTGCTCAACGTGGTCAGCTTCGTGGCCAACAACCTCAGCGCCGACGGCATCAACCTGGTCAGCCATTTCCAGCCGGTCATCGGCTCCAGCTACCGGATCTTCCTCTTCCACGGCCGCGACGGCCGGCAGCAGGAGTTCGAGATCGAGATCAACCGCGCCGAGGTCGCCTCCTTCGACGCCCGGAAGTACGCCTCCCTGCAGCCCGGGCTTCTTTTTTCCATCGGCGCCAAGTTCAAGAAAGTGGACGACCGGCAGAAGGAGTTCCTGCTTTCGTTCATGAAGGTCAAGGCGCCCGGTCACGACGAGGGCTTCATCAGCAAGGACAAGATCAAGTCCGGCTCCTGAGGCTGGCGCGGGCCATGACGGGCGAGCCGCTGGCAGCGGTCATCCTGGCCGGGGGGCGGAGCCGGCGCATGCGCCGCGAGAAGGCGCTGCTGCCGCTGGGCCGCCGGACCCTGATCGAGGCGGTCATCGAGCAGGTGCGTCCCTTTTTCAAGAGCATCCTGATCAGCGCCAGCGATCCGGAGAAGTTCGCCTTCCTCGGGCTGCCGGTAATCATGGACGAGGAACCGGGCCAGGGACCCTTACGGGCCATCCTGACGGCGCTGCACGCATCACCCTGCCGCGGGAACTTCGTCATGGCCTGCGACATTCCCGTCGTCCATCTCCCCTTCCTGAAAAGGATCCTGGCGCTGGCGCCGCGCCACGAAATCGTAGTGCCGCGCTACCGGGACGGCAAGTTCGAGCCGCTCTTCGCCGCCTATGACCGCGGCATCGCGTCCGCGATCGCCCGCCAGGTCGCCGCCGGCGACCTCCGCATCTCCTCCCTTTTCCGGACCTGCCGCACCGAGTTCGTGGCCATGGACGGGCAGGACTGGTTCCGCAACCTCAACACCATCGAGGAATATCATGACTACCTCAAAAGCCGCAAGAAAGAAGGCGCCTGAGCGACATCGCGAGCTCGGCCTGGTGGCGCTGCCCGAGGAGACGCAGCTGGAGATCGAGGTGGACGGCAGCTGCCTGGGCCGCCTGAGCTGCTCCCCTTTCCAGCGCCGGGAACTGGTCCTGGGTTGGCTGTTCAGCCAGGGGCTGATCGCCGCCGCCGCGGATCTCGGCAGCCTGAGTTTCCGGGACGACCGGGCCAGGGTTCTCCTGCGGCCCCGAGGCATCGGGGCCGGGCGCCGCTTCCATCCGCACCAGGTGACCGCCTGCTCGGGAGGCGAGGTGCCTGCGGCTCTGTTCGACGACCTGCCGGTGCTGTGCCGCAGCTACGAGTTCACCCTGGCCCAGGCCGTCGCCTTGATGGAGCAGCTGCCGGCGCGGGCCAGGATGTTCCGCCGCCACGGCGGCATCCATTGCTCCATGCTGGCGGACATGAAAGTGCGGAAGATCCTGGCCAGTCGCGAGGACATCGGACGCAGCAACAGCGTCGACAAGTTGATCGGCTGGGGATTGGCCCAAAAGGCCGACTTCAGCCGCTGCGCCGTGCTGACCACCGGCCGCATCTCGGCCGAGATGGCGCTCAAGTGCCTGCATGCCGGCATCCCCGCCCTCATCTCGCAGACCACGCTGACCAGCAAGGCGCTGGCCATCGTGCGTCGCAGCGGCCTGACGCTGGTCGGCCATGTGCTCAAGCCGCGGCCCATCCTGCTGAACTTTTAGTTAAACAGCAAATTTTTCGGCTTGAAATCGACCCAGGAAATAGGGTAAAATTGCCTCACAAGCGAGGTATCCATGAAAAAGAATTCCATGCTGATGATCGCAATCGCGTTGATTCTCATCCCCTGCCTGCACGCCTTTGGGGACATCACCCTGGTCGATACGGAAAAGAACAAAATACAGCTGTTCGGCTTCTTCAAGCTCGATGCCGCCTACCAGGACGGCGGCGTCAACGGCCTGACCTTCCCGCGCTACGCCGTCGCCGGCGACGGCAACCTGTACCTGTCGGCCACCCACACCCGCTTCGGCTTCAAGTATGCCGGCACGCCGCTGAGCAACGGCATGAACGTCGCGGCCTTGCTGGAATGGGACTTTTTCGACACCGCCAGCGCCAACCAGATGAAACCGCGCTTCCGCCAGGGCTATTTCACCTTGTCCAAGAAAGGCCACAGCCTGCTCTTCGGCCAGGCCTGGGACCTGTTCTCACCCCTGGGACCCACCACGCTGATGATCAACGGCTACCTGTGGCAGACGGGCAACGTCGGCTTCCGCCACGCCCAGGTGCGCTACAGCTATTCGGCCCCGCACTTCGATCTGGCCGTATCAATGAGCGATCCCGCCACTCCCGGCGGTTGGTCGGCCAAGATGCCGGTCCTTCAATCACGCCTGGGCCTCAAGCTGGGAACGGGCGGCAAGTACCAAATCGGCCTCTCCGGGATCTACGGCCGCGAGAACGCCAGCATCTCCGGGATCGATTTCCGCAACCGGCTCGACGCCGCCGGCGCCAGCCTGGACTGGAACCTTTCCCTCTGCAGACACCTGGCCCTGAAGGGCGAGTTCCTCAGCGGCGCCAACCTGGCTTACGTGGTCAGCCGCG
>JAFGST010000255.1 GCA_016934475.1 Candidatus Aminicenantota bacterium
ATCTTCACCGCCGGCTTCACCGATTCCATCCCCGATTCTCTGTTGCGGCCGGTGGCCACCCTGCCCCTGGCCATCTTTTTCCAGCTCGGCGTGCCCATCCCCGAAGTCCAGGGGCGGGCCTACGCCTCGGCGCTCATCCTGACCATCCTCATCCTGGTCATCAGCCTGGCCACGCGCCTGCTGTCCAGGAGGGTGACCCGCCACGTCGTGAAATAGGAGCCCGACATGGACAACACCACCCACATCCGCGTGCGCGGCCTGAACGTGCACTACCGCAACGAGCATGTGCTGAAGGACATCACCCTGGACATTCCCGACCGCAGAATCACGGCCATCATCGGCCCCTCGGGCTGCGGCAAGACCACCCTGCTCAAGTCGTTCAACCGCCTGATCGACTCGGTCGAGGGAGTCCGGTTGTCCGGCCAGGTCCTGGTCGACGACGAGGACATCCTCGCTGCCGGCACCGAGGTGACCCGGGTGCGGAAAAAGATGGGCCTGCTGCTGCAGAAGCCCTATCCGCTGCCGATGTCGATCTACGACAACGTGGCTTACGGACCGCGCATCCACGGCATCCGGGACCGCAAGCGGCTCGACGGGATCGTGGAGCGCTTCCTGAAGAAGGCCAGCCTCTGGGACGAGGTCCGGGAACGGCTCGGCCAGCCGGCATCCATGCTCTCGCTGGGCCAGCAGCAGCGGCTTTGCCTGGCCCGCGGGCTGGCCGTCGAGCCCGAGATCATCCTCGGGGACGAGCCGACCTCGGCCCTCGATCCGCGCTCGAGCCAGCGGATCGAGCAGACGTTCACCGAGCTGAAGCGCGACTACACCATCGTCATCGTCACCCACATCCTGCGCCAGGCGCGGCGCATGGCCGACCACGTGGTGTTCCTCTACCTGGGCGAGCTCATCGAGCAGGGGCCGGCCTGGGACTTCTTCAACCACCCCAAGCAGCCCATGACCCGGGAATATATCAAGGGATTGATCAGCTAGGGAGGATCACGGCCTCTAGTGACAAGCGTTTATGACAGGACGAATCATATTGACATTCTGAAAATTGCTTTTCATAATGCGAAATTGTGAGAAAGAAATCCCCAACAACCATCTTAGCTTGCCGACTCACAACGACTCGCAGTATGATGAAAACAAAGGAGGATTAATGAAAAAACAATTTATTTTTTTGGGCTTACTGTCGCTGGTTCTGCTTTTCACCGCCTGCGCCAAGCCGTTCGTCGGCAAAATCAAAACCAACGTCGCCGCCGAAAATGATATCCAGTTCACGCCGGAACTGAGACAGCTGCTCCAGAACATCCCCAAGCCGAAGATCGTCATTCGCGTGGCCAATCCGTCGACCAACGTGACCGAAGCGGACAGGTTCAATACGTACATGAACGAGATCGAAAAAATGTTCGTTAAAAGTGGCTATACTGTCCGCGACCGGGCCCTGCTGGAGAACCTGATGCGGAGCGGCAATACCGATTACAGGAGCATCAAGGACAAGATCGATACCGACCTGATCATCGATATCCTCTCCCTGAATTTCGACGGCGTGAACAAGGCCCGTTCGTTCTTCAACACGAAAACCCGGCAAAGAGAGACGTTCCTTACCGACAAAACCTACCTCGAGTGCGCTCTCATCACCCTCGATTGCCGGGTCACGATCGTCAACCGCGGCCAGCTGGGAGGGATGTTCACCTTGCGAACCTCTCCATGCGACATGGTAGTCCAGCAGATCGTGATCAATGCGACTCGCGAATTAATGGCTTGGCCTGGCCGGGAGACGAGGGGCATGTACCCGGTTCTTCGTTATTTGGTCAATGCCGAACCGGAAAGAAGGTACTTTACCCAGATCCTGGCCAAGCAGTTGATCAACCTCCTGAGCAGCCAATAAGCATCGCCGCCCCGGTCGTGGACTCGGTCCGGGAAACATGATAAAATAGGCCAAAAGCGAGCGATGCGCCTGTAGCTCAATGGATAGAGCGTTGGCCTCCGGAGCCAAAGGCTATGGGTTCGAATCCCGTCAGGCGCGTTATATCTCACACGAAATCAAGTGTTAGTGTTAGTGGTAGTGTTAGGAACGGCATTAATCGAACTTATTCAGATCTTCGTTTAAGGGCTTTGCCAACACAAACACTAACACTAACACTGGGGAATTTCTTGTAGCTATTTCTTCTCCACCGTGACCTGAAACGGCATCTTGGCTGCGATCCCCTCGGCCGAGCAGAACTTGCCGTCGGTGACCTTGCTGGCCTCGCCGGCAAAGGTGTCGATCTGCCAGAAGAAGTTCTGCCACAGGGCGCAGCGGATCTGGTACAGATAGGATTCGCGCCTACAGACCCACCAGAACGGCAGGTGGAATATCGGCTTCTCGTAGGCCAGCAGGGAGAACTTCTTGGCCGCCGGTTCGAAGCGCAGACGGGTCTGCTTCAGCTTCAGCGTGAAGCGCGAGGGAGGCTGCAGCAGCGAGCCGCCGGTCACCTCGACCCGGATGCCCAGCTCGCGGTCCTTGCCCCCCTTCTTGCAGAAGCTGGCGCCCGAGATCTCGAAGACCTCCCGCGACTGGGTGTCGATCTCCCAGAAGAAGCCGCTCCAGGAGACGTGCTGGATCTGGTAGACGTTGGGCTTCATGCGGCACAGCTTCCAATCCTTGCCGTCGGAAATGACCGTGTCCGCGCAGACGATCCTGAATCCGTAGTCGGCCGGCTCGAAGTGCAGCACGGTCTCGGGCAGCTCGACCGTGAACGCCGCCGGCTCGGGCACGCTGATCAGGATGAACCCGGCATGGACGTTGTTTTCCTCGCCGAGCTCGACGATGCGGTCCTCGGGATCGGCCACGACGGCCAGGTAGCGCTTCCCCGGAGGAACGGTCTCCGGTATGCGCAGGCCCTTGGCGAAACGGACGGCGACCTGCTGGCCGGCCTCGATGCGGGGCACCGTCTGGCGTCCGTTCTCCAGGGGGATGTCATCCCCGGCGTCCCCCTGCCCGATCCGCTCGTCCAGCGACATGAGGATGTCCACCCGGACGTCCTCGGCCGCTAGGCCGCCCCGGTTTTCCAGCTGCACGGTCACCTCTGGGGCCAGCCGCTGTCCCGGCGAGGCGTTGACCGGGTAGTCCAGCTGTACGGCCAGGTCGGCCATGTCCCAGAAAACGACCGGGATGCTGTGGATCAGCGAGCGCGTCTTGTCGTCGAACGCGGCCAGCTGGAATCCCCGCATGGCGACGCGGTCCACGATGCCGGGGGCGAGCCGGGCGTAGTCCTCGGCCGCGACGGTCGCTTCCAGGAACCTCCCCTGGATCGTCTTGAATTTCCACCGGCATTTTCCCTTGCGGATGCTGCCGAGATTGAGCAGGACCCGGTTCTGGCCGTCGAGCAACGCGATGTCTCCGGCCGCTGCCATCGAGGCCAGCTCCCCCCCGAGCGCCTGGAGCTGGGCCAGGTTGACCCACAAGGCATTCTTCCCCGGCTCCATGTCGGCGGGGAGCTCCATCGCCAGCACCCTGGGAACGTCTTCCCCGGGCAGCGGGCCTGCAAGCAGCGCCAGACCGGCGAGGCCCAGGCAGATCACTTTTTTCATTTTTCCTCCCCTTTCGTTCCTGAGGAAGATTATAGAATGAAGGCGGCCCGATGCCAAGCCCGGCAGCGGCGGCGCGAATTGATTTGTGCGGCGCAGGAGAGTACAATAGCCGCGAATGGCTGAACGAGTAGCGATCGTCCACGACTGGCTGAACGGCATGCGCGGCGGCGAGAAAGTGCTGGAGGAAATGCTCGCCCTTTTCCCGCAGGCCGACATATTCACCCTGTTCTACGAGCCCGAGGCCGTGACGCCCCTCATCCGCTCCAGGAAGGTGACCGCATCGCGGCTCAACCGCAACCGCTGGATCCGCGGGCATTATCCGCTCTTCCTGCCATGGTTCCCGCGCCATGTCGAGGCCTTCGACCTGCGCGACTATTCTCTGGTGATCAGCAGCTCGCACTGCGCGGCCAAGGGGGCGGTGCCGGCGCCCGAGGCCCGGCACCTCAGCTACGTCCATTCGCCCATGCGCTACGCCTGGGATCAGTACTATTCCTACTTCGCCGGCGCCGGCTTTTGGAGGCGCTGGATCGTCCAGAGGGAGATCTCGCGCCTGCGGGCCTGGGATGTCGCCAGCTCGGCCCGGGTCGACCGCTTCGCGGCCAATTCCACCTACGTGCGCCAGCGCATCGAGCGCTATTACCGCCGCGAGGCGGTCGTCATTCATCCCCCGGTGGACACCGATTTCTTCCAGCCGACCGACCGACCCCGCCGCGACTACTTCCTGCTGGTCACGGCCCTCGTCCCCTATAAGAACACCGGCCTGGTGCTGGAGGCCTTCCGGCAAACCGGCGAGCGGCTGGTGGTCGTGGGCCGCAACTCCGGGCGCAGGACCCCGGGACGGCTGGCGGGGACGAACATCCAGTGGCTGCCGGCGGTCAGCGCCGAGACGCTGCGCGAACTGTACCAGAACGCCCGCGCCCTGGTCTTCGCCGGCGTGGAGGACTTCGGCATCGCCTTCGCCGAGAGCCAGGCCTGCGCCACCCCGGTCATCGCCTTCGACCGCGGCGGGGTCAGGGACATCGTCGTCGACCGGGTCACCGGGGTGCTGTTCCCCGAGGCCTCGCTGCCCGGCTTGAAGGCCGCCCTGGACGATTTCTGCCGCCTGGACCTCGATCCCGGCGCCATCCGCGCCAACAGCCTGCGCTTTTCCCGGTCCCGCTTCCGGGAGGAGTTCGGTCGCTTCGTCGGCGGAGGACGGCAATGATCCGCCGGCAGAGGATCCAGCTGACGCGCCTCTTCGTCCTCAGCGACGCCCTGGCGGTGACGGCCGCCTTCCTCGTCTCCTTCTGGCTGCGCTTCCATTCCGGCCTGCTGGGCGCCCCCAAGGGCGTCCCGGGCTTCTCGAGCTACCTGGTCGTCGTTCCCATCCTTCTCTTTTTCCACATGGTGTACTTCTCCTACCAGGGATTCTACCGTTTCAAGCTGCGCCGCAACCGGCTGGACGATCTCTTCTCGGTGATCCTGAACTGCGTGGCCGTGGCCTTCACCATCCTGCTGGTCGTCAGCTACCTCAAGAGCTACCGCTTGGTCGACTTCGAGGTCTCCCACCTCTTCCTGGCCGTCTATGCCCCGTTGGCGGTCGCGGTGATCTTCCTTTTCCGGGCCCTGATGTTCCGGGGGTTCCGCAGCCTGGCGCTGAAACGCAACGGCATGTCCCGGGTGCTGATCGCCGGCCAGGGGGACCTGGCCGCCATGACCGCGGTCAACCTGGCCAAGTACCGCCATTTCGGCCTGGAGGTGAGCGGCTTCCTGGCGCCGCATCCCGGTGAACGGGTCCTCGGGCCGTTCGCCGACCTGGAGCGGGTGGCCCGGCAGCACGGCATCACCGACCTGTTCATCGCCCTGCCGCTCGGCGAATACGATACCATTATGAAGCTGATCGAGCAGGGCAACAACCTGCTGATCGATATCCACCTGGTGCCCGATATCCTGCAGCTCGCCTCGCTGAAGGCCGGCCTGGAGCACATCGAAGGGCTGCCGGTGATCAACCTGGGCGAGATCCCCCTCGAGGGCTGGCCGGCCCTCAGCAAGCGGCTATTCGACCTGCTGGTGTCCTTTTCCGCTTTGCTCCTGTTCCTGCCGCTGTTCGCCCTGACCGCGCTGCTGCTGAAGCTCGATTCGCGGGGCCCGGTGTTCTACATCCAGAAGCGGCTCGGGCTGGACGGGCGGATTTTCCGGATGATCAAGTTCCGGACCATGGTCCAGGACGCCGAGAAGGAGACGGGGCCGGTCTGGGCGGTGCCGCACGATCCGCGGGTGACGAGGGTGGGCAGGATCCTGCGCCGGCTGTCGCTCGACGAGCTGCCCCAGCTGCTCAACGTCCTGGCGGGGGACATGAGCCTGGTGGGTCCCCGTCCCGAGCGCCCCGAACTGGTCGAGCGCTTCAAGGAGAGCATCCCGCGCTACATGCTGCGGCACCGGGTGAAGGCGGGGATGACCGGCTGGGCCCAGGTCCACGGCCTGCGCGGCAACACCCCGCTGGACAAGCGCATCGAGTACGACATTTTTTATATCCAGAACTGGACGTTCCGCCTGGACCTGGAGATCATCTTCCGCACGTTGCTGAAGTTCCGCTTCATCGACCCCAGCGCCTGAAATGAAGACGAGCAAGAAACGCCCTTCCCAGGCCCGCAAGGCCCCGACCCTGGACCAGCTGGGCATTTCCCGTGATTTTCATCCCTTCATCTGCCACCTGAGCGAGGCGGCACGGAACCCGGAGCGCATGCCCTTCATCGGCCGGGAGAAGGAGCTGGAAGCCCTGATGGAAACGCTGCTGCGCAAGCTGAAGAAGGACATCGTGCTGGTCGGCAAGCCCGGGGTTGGGAAGACCGCCCTGGTCACGGAGCTGGCCGACCGCATCAACCGCGGCCGCGTGCCGGCCAACCTGCGGGGCAAGGTAATCCTGGAGCTGGCGCTGAACTCGTTCTGCTATTCGCGGGAGTCGGCCGACCGGCTGGCCAAGGACTTCGAGAGGCTGCTGGCTCAGATCCGCAAGCACGGCGGGCGCATCATCCTGTTCCTGGACGAGATGCCCCCCCGCGCGCAGGGAGCGGACGCGCCGCAGGGGAGGGGAGGCCATCTCCACGGGCTGCTCAAGGCCCATATCGCCGATCGCGAGCTGCTGGTCATCGCCGCCGCCACCCCGGAGGAATACGACAAGTACTTCAAGAGCGACGAGACCCTGGCCGCGAGCTTCTCGGCCATCCTGCTCAGCGAGCCCGAGAAGGAAGAAATGCTGAGCATCTTGGCGGGGGTAAAGGGTCATTTCGAGGAATACTACAAGCTGAGCATCCCCGATCGCCTCTTCGAAAGCATTCATGCCCTGGCCCTGCGCTTCATCCCCACGCGCGCCTTTCCCGACAAGGCCATCGAGCTCCTGGACATCGCTTGCTCCAAGGCGGCACTGCGGAAGGCCCGCGTCCTCGACAGCGAACATGTGTACCAGAGCGTCAGCGCCGTGTCCAAGCTGCCCATCGAAATCGTCTGCCTCGATCCCCAGGCCCACTACCGGGGCATGCTCGAATTCCTGAGGGGGGCGGCCGTCGACCAGGAGAGCGCCCTCGAGGAGATCTCGCGCATCATCCGCCTGGCCCGCCTCGAGACCGCGGCCGACGGCGCCCGGCCCGAGAGCATTTTCCTGTTCCTGGGCCCCACGGGCGTCGGCAAGAGCTTCGTCGCCGCCCAGATCGCCACCTATCTTTTCGGGGGGCGCGAGAAGCTGCGGCTCATCGACCTGGCCGCCTACAAGAAGGCCGAGGACGTTGCCAAGCTGGTTCGCGGCGACCACGACGGAGGGGCCGGCGCACTGATCCGCGAGGTCGAGAACCATCCGTTCTCGGTGATCCTCTTCGAGAACGTCGAGGAGGCGCACTCGGCGGTGCTGTACTTCCTGGGCAAGGTGCTCGGCCGGGGCGAGATCGTCGATGACCGCGGCCAGAGGCACTCCCTGGCCAACATCATCTTCGTCCTGAGCCTGACGGGAATCGGCGAGTTGAGGCAGGGATCGGCCATCGGCTTCGTCAAGGTCGATCCCCGCTCCGGCCGGGTCGTCATCCCCCCCAAGATCATGAATGTGCTGGACTGGGTCGACGAGATCATCCAGTTCTCCGCGCTCTCTCCGGAGCACCTGGAGAAGATCGCCGCCATCCAGCTGGAGGCGCTGGCCCGGGACATGCGCGGGCGCTACCGCTGCCGCCTGCGCTTCGCTGACGGGCTGCCGCGCTTCGTGGCCGGGATCGCTGGGGCCTCGGGGCGCTACGCCCACGCGGTCAGCGAGTTCATCGAGCGCGAGATCCGGCTGCCGGCCGTGGACATCGTCACCAAGACCGACAAGCCCCTGAGCCTGAGGGTCTTCCTGGAGAAGAAGCGGCTGCGCATCGCCGTCGCCTGAACCGCCATGGCCAAGCGCCTGAAGATCGACCACCTGCTCGCCGTCAAGACCTGCCCCCCGGACGTGGAGATCAATTTCTCCTTTTCCAACATGGAGTTCCTGCTCGCCGACGACGAGCTGCCCTTCGATCGCGGCTCCATCCGCCTGCAGGCGCCCGCCGGCGACGCCCGCGTCGGCAGCCGGCTCCTGTTGCAGACCCTGAGCCGCCGCGAGATGGTGCCCGAGGAGAACATCTTCCTGTCGCTGGGGAGCAGCCTGGCCAATTTCATCCTCTGGGCCGCGCTGCTCAAGCGCGGCGACGAGGTGCTCGTCGAGTTCCCGGCCTATGAGCCCATGTTCAAGGTCCCGGCCTACCTGGGGGCGCGCGTCCGCTTCGTCAAGCGCGATCCCCTCGACTTCGCGCTGGACGTGGACGCCATCGCCGAGAGCCTGAGCGAGAAGACGAAGATGATCGTCCTTAGCGATTCGCACAACCCCTCGGGCAGCCAGGTCTCGCCCGAGGTCCTGGGCTACCTCGGGAACCTGAGCCGCGAGCGGAACATCACCGTCTTCATCGACGAGGTGTACGGCCGCTACTACCGCGAGCGGTCCCTTTTCGTCGACTACCCGGAATTCGTCTGCACCTCGTCGCTCTCGAAATACTACGGCCTGGGCTCGCTGCGTGCCGGGTGGGCCTTCGCGCCGGCAGCGGTGATCGAGAAGGCCCGCAACTTCAGCGACTACCTGACGCCGGAGATCCCCTACGCCTCCCTGCATCTCGCCCATCTCCTGCTCGAAAGCCCGGTCATGGGCGAGCTGGAGCGACGGATCCGCGGTCGCGTCAGGACCAACCGCGAGATCATCGGCGCCTACCTGAACCGCAGCGAGTTCCTCTCCTGCTACATTCCCAAGAACGGAGTGCTCTTTTTCCCCGAGATGAAGGCCGCCGTGGATGTCCGAAAGTTCTACCCGCTCCTGTACGCGAAATACCGCATGCTGGTCACGGAGGGCCGCTTTTTCCAGATGCCGCGCCATTTCCGCCTGGCCGGCATCTGGCCGCCCGAGGTCATGGAGGACGGGCTGCAGCGGCTGGAAAAGGCATTGAAAGATTCGCTGATTTCCTGAGACACAGGCCTCGGCGTACGGCATAGGGCAAACGGCGTACGGAGAAGGTAAATCCCAAATCCCAAGCACCAAATTCCAAATAAATTCCAATTTCCAATGAGCCAGACGAAGACCCTGAACATGGAAAAGAAATCGTTGGAGCGTTGCGGCGTTGAAACGTTGAAGTGCAAGAACAAGAATTTACTTCAACACTCTTGCTGACACTGTCACTGACACTGTCACTGACAATGTTCGTTCGCTTGCTGCTTCACGTCACGCGTTACGCGTCACGATAGACCGTTTCTTCAGCCTGGGGTACGGCGGACGAACCTGCGCAATGAAACAAAGGAAGAGGCTAAGCCGATGAGCGAGCCGGTGAGGACCCGCTGCCAGAAGATTTCCAGGGGCGGCTTCTTGAAGTCGACCAGCTGCTTGACAACCGCATGGACCGAGCCGGCATAGAGGGGGAAGGAGCGGATGGCCAGCAGCAGCAGGCCGGCGGCCAGCATCCCGCCCAACGAGCCCAGGAGCACGCCCTCAAGGAGGAAAGGGGCCTTGATGTAGCCGTCGGTGGCCCCCACCAGCCGCAGGATGGTGATCTCCTCGCGACGGTAGAAGATGTTGATCTTCATCACGTTGAAGATGATGAACGCGGAGACCACGAGCAGAATGGCGCTCAGGAAAATGCCGGCCAAGGAGGCGAACTTCTTGATGCGGGCGATCTTCCTGGCCCAGTCCATGTTCAGCTGCACGCTCTCGACGAGGCCCTCTTTCTCGATCTCGCGGACGAACGACTCGATCTGCACGATGTCGGCGGCGTCGGGGCGGAACTTGGCGTGGATCGAGGCCGGGAAGGGAGATTCGCTGAACTCGGCCAGGATGTACTCCAGCTCGGGGAACTCGCGGGCGAAGTTGGCCCGCGCCTGGTCGCGGGAGGTGAAGCCGACCTCCCTGACCAGCAGGCTGCCCTCGATGCGCTGCAGCAGAGCCTCGATACCGGAGCCGTCGCCCCCCTCGCGGATGTAGAAGATGGCCTCGACGTTGTCGCTCAGGCGGTCGATGGTGCGGTCCAGGTTGTAGGAGATGAAGTGGAAGATGCCCGGGACCAGCAGGGTGAAGGCGATGATTCCCAGGCACAGGAAATTGACCGTCTTGTTGCGCAGGATGTGGTTCAGGGACTGCTCGACGGCGCGCAGCAGGAATCTCATCCGCCCGCCTCGCAGGGACGGTCCAGGACCAGCTGGCCCTTATCCAGCTTGACGATGCGCCGGGGAAAGAGGTTGATCAGGTTGAGGTCGTGGGTGGCGATGATGGTGGTGATGCCGCTGGCGTTGATCTTCTCGAAGATGTGGATGATCTCGATGGACAGCTCGGTGTCCAGGTTGCCGGTGGGCTCGTCGGCGATGAGAATCTTGGGATTGCCGATGACGGCCCGGGCGATGGCCACCCGCTGCTGCTCGCCCCCGGAGATGTGGGAGGTCAAGTAGCGCTTGCGGTGGCTCAGGCCGACCAGGGCCAGGGTGCTGTTGACCTTCTTTTCCACCGCCGCCTTTTTTTCGCCCCGCACCAACAGGGGAATGGCCACGTTCTCCTGGACGGTGCGGTTCATCAGCAGCTTGAAATCCTGGAAGACGATGCCGATCTTGCGCCGCAGCTTGTACAGCTTGGCCGGGTGGATGAAGGTGCTGTTCACCGAGTCGACGAGGATCTGCCCCTTGCTGGGCTCCTCCTCCTTGTAGATCAGCTTGAGCAGGGTCGACTTGCCGGCGCCGGAAGCGCCGGTGAGGAAGACGAACTCGCCGCGCTCGATCGAGAGATTGATGTCGCTCAGGGCCTCGTTGCTGCGGAAATACTGCTTGTAGACATGAAAGAACTGGATCACGGCTGTGAGAGCAAGCGCTCGGCGGCGGCGGCGATGTCGGCCGCCGTCAGATGGAACTGGGCGTACAGGTCCTCCGGCTTGCCGGAGCGTCCGAAGCGGCCCTCCACGCCCAGGATGCGCATGGGCACGGGATGGTGCTGAGCCAGAAACTCGGCGCAGGCGCCGCCCAGGCCGCCGTGGACCGAATGGTCCTCGATGGTGACGATGCGGCCCGCCCGCCGGGCATAGCGCAGCAGGACCTCGCCGTCCAGGGGCTGCAGGCTGGAGAAGTCGACCACCGCCGCCGCCACGCCGCCCGCCGCCAGGATATCGGCCGCCTGAAGCGCCTTCTCGACCATGGCTCCCATGGCCACCAGGGCCACCCGGTCGCCGTCGCGCAGCACGGGGGCCCGCCCCGGCTCGAAGCGGTGGTCCGCGGGGAGGACGGTCGGCAGGCTGTTGCGCGTCAGGCGGATGAAGAATGGCCCCGGGGCGGCCGCGGCGAACTCCACCGCCCGCGCCGTTTCGATGGCGTCGGCCGGCACGATGACGGTCATCCCGGGCAGGGTGCGCGCCAAGGCGACGTCCTCCAGCGCCTGGTGGGTGGCTCCGTCCTCGCCGACTCCCAGCCCGGAGTGGGTGCCGACCAGCTTGACGTTGGCCTGGTTGTAGCAGACCGACTGCCGGACCTGGTCGAAGACCCGGCCCATCAGGAAGGCGCAGAAGGAGCTGGCGAAGACGGTCTTGCCGGTCAGGGCGATGCCGGCCGCCGTCGAGACCATGTCCTGCTCGGCGAGCCCCATGTCGATGAAGCGGTCGGAGAACTCGCGGGTGAAGACCTGGGTCTGGGTGGACTTGGCCAGGTCGGCGTCCAGGACGACCAGGTCGGCATTCTCCCGCCCCAGCTTCAGCAGGGTCTGGCCGTAGGCGCCGCGCAGGCTCTCAAGCGCCATGTCCCAGCTCCGCCAGGGCCTGCGCCGTTTCCCGGGCATCGGGGGCCTTGCCGTGGAAGGCGACGTTATTTTCCATGAAGGACACCCCCTTGCCCTTGACCGTGCGGGCGATGACCAGGGTCGGCCGCTCCGCCTCGCCGTGGAAGGCGTCCAGGGCGGCGGCGATCTGGGTGAGATCGTGGCCGTCGATCTCCTCGACGCGCCAGCCGAAGGCCTGCCACTTGCCGCGCAGCGGGCGGATATCCTTGATCTCGCTGACGCGGCCGTCGATCTGCAGGTCGTTGTAGTCCAGGAAAACGCAGAGGTTGGAGAGCTTGCGGAAGCCGGCGGTCATGGCTGCTTCCCAGATCTGCCCCTCCTGCGATTCGCCGTCGCCGATCAGGGCGTACACGCGGGCCGGGCTTGCGGACAGGCGCAGCCCCAGGGCCATGCCGCAGGCCATGGAGAGTCCCTGGCCCAAAGAGCCGGTGGAGGCCTCGACCCCGGGCGTGTCCAGGCGGTGGGGATGGCCTTGCAGCGGCGAGGAGGCCTGGCGCAGCGTGTCGAGCGCATCGACGGGGAAGAAGCCGCGGCGGGCCAGGGCGGCGTACAGGACCGGGGCGGCGTGCCCCTTGGACAGCACGAAGCGGTCGCGGTCGGGGAGGGAGGGATCGCGCGGATCAAGACGCATTTCCCGGAAGTACAGGAAGGCCAGGATCTCCACCGCCGACAGCGAGCCCCCGGGATGGCCGGAGGCGGCGCGGCTGATCATGCGCACGATCAGGATCCTTATCTGGCGCGCGGTCTCCTTCAGCTCGGCCAACTCTCGCTCGTTCATCGGCGGACTCCCCGGGGGGCGCAGCGGGCTACTCTTCGGGCTCGTCGGCGATCTTCTTGTACAGGATCCGGCCGCAATTCTCGCAGATCAGCACGTCGTCGGAGAGGATCATTTCGCTCAGGACCTGCGGGCGGATCTTGATGTTGCACACGCCGCAGAAATCGCTCTGCACGCAGGAAACGACCTTGCCGACCTTCTTGACGAACAGGTTGTCGTAGGCCTTGAGGAGCTTGGGATCCACGCGGGCGCGCAGTTCCTTCTTGCTCCTCGTTTCCTCGGCCAGCTTGGCGCGATGGTATTCCAGGTTGCTGCGCATGTCCCCAATCTTCTGGTTGTATTCGTCGGCGATCTTGCCGTATTCGCTCTCCTTTTCGCGGATGAGTCCCATGATCTCGTCCGATTCGATCATCTTCTCGATGATCTTCTCCTCCACGCCGACGATGTTGGTCTCCTCGAACTTGATCTCGTTGTTGAATCCCTGGAACTCCTTGTTGGTGGTCACCTTCTTCATCTGTTCCTTGTATTTGTTGATCCGCTCCTTGATTACGGCGATCTCGCGCTCCAGCTTTTTCCGGGCTTCGCTGTTCTCCTGGAGCTTCTTCTTGGCCTTTTCGATCATCTCGGACCTGGAGTCGCGTTCGTCCTCCATTTCCTTTATCTTGAGGGGGATCTCCTTGATGATGGATTCGATCTCTTTCAGTTGGTCGTCTTTTTGCTGCAGCGCGAACAAAATGTCGAGTCCTTCTTTCACGCAAGCTCCTTGTTGGACGCATGGTCTGGGCCTACCAGGATTCGAACCTGGAACCAACCGGTTATGAGCCGGTAGCTCTAGCCGTTGAGCTATAGACCCTCGACAGGAGCAAGGGTAACAAAATCGCGTCCGCCTGTCAAGACCGATCCCTGGATTCCTTCCGCTCCGCGAACCTCCCCGAGGCGCCCTTGGTTGACATTTTTTGTCATTTGGGTATAGTGTGCAGCCAATGAGACGATTTTTCCTTTTGCTCATGGCTTTCGTCCTCTGCCGCCCCGCCTTGGCCTTCATCCCCTTTTTTCACGGTGCCCGTTCCCTGGCGCTCGGCTATTCCACCCGGGCCTTCAACTACGACCTCAATGCCGCCTTCATCAACCCGGCCATGCTGGCCGCGCTGGGCGCTTCCCTGGGCGGTTACCAGTACCAGCAGAGCGTTTTCGATTTCCGCGACTCCTGCGGCCGCCTGGCGGGGATCGACGTCCACGAGCTCGAGGATTTCCAGGCGCTGGCCGAGGGCAGGAAGTCGGAGGTGCTGGGGGTCCTGAAGGAGGTCTTTGCGTCCACGACGGCACTCAGCGGCTTCCAAGTCCGCCATCCCGGCTATGCCGGCAGGGGCTATGCCGTGGCCGTGGCTTTCGTCGACGCGGCCGTCGTCCACCCGCTGTCCAATCCGGTGCTGGACAAGCCGGCATCGGAGATCAGCAACGCCGATATCGCCTCCCTGGAGATGAGGTTCATTGGGTTCCACTACAGCGATTACTCCCTTTCCCTCGCGTTTCCCGTCTCGCGGGCGCTGTCGATGGGGGCCACCGCCCATTACCTGAAGGGCAGGAACGTCGAGTTCAAGGCGCCCCTGGCCTCCGAGCCGCTGCGCGGGGGCGTGGATGCCCATGAGTGCCTCCAGTCCGCCTGGACCGCCGCAGACAACGATTTTTCCAAGTTCAGCCTCGACCTGGGCTTCAGCGCCGAGTTCAATCCCTATTTCCGGGCCGCCCTGACGGTGAAGAACGCCACCGAGCCGGCGATCGCCACCGGAGCCGGCGAACTGCGGCTCGCCCGCCGCGTGGTCGCCGGCCTGGCCTTCCGGCCCGACCGGCAGCTGGGCCTATACATGGACGTCGATCTGAGCGCCGGCGACCTTTATCACAACGGCCATGACGTGCAGCCGCTCTCCATTGGGGTGGAGAAGGGCCTTTTCGAGAACCGGCTGTTCCTGAGGGTCGGCCTGCTGGGCGACCTGGCCGCGAAGTATTTCCTGGGCTCCCGGGCCAACGTCCTCTACGGCCTGGGGCTGGGCTTCAACCTGGGGAATTTCCTGGTCGACCTGGCCATGGGCCTCGATCCCCTGGGGAGGATCAAAAGTCTCGGTGTCTCGGGATTCTACCTCCTGGGTGGGAAAAATTGACAATTGATTTTTCTTTTACTACAATATAGCCAATGGCAATGCGCTTAGGAGATTTCTTACTCAAGGAAAGGAAGATCACCGAGGAGAAGCTCCAGCACGCGCTCGAGGTCCAGAAAAAGGAGCCGGGCAAGCTCGGCAGCATCCTGATCCGTCTCGGGCACGTGACCGAGGAGGATATCGCCCAGGTCCTGAGCAAGCAGTTCGGCTACCCGTCGATCAACCTGTCCAAGTTCGAGGTCGACGAAAAGGTCATCGAGCTGATCAAGCCCGACATCGCCCGCAAGCACGTGGTCATCCCCATTCACCGCATCGGCTCCAACCTGACCCTGGCCATGGCCGATCCCTCCAACCTCTTCGTGCAGGAGGAGATCCGCTTCTCCACCAACCTGCGCATCCAGGCGGTCATCGCCCCCGAATCGTCGATCCTAGAGGCCATCGACAAGTACTACGGCTCCTCCACCGGCATCGAGGCCCAGAAGTTCCTCGACGAGATCGAGCTCAGCGAGGACTCGTCGGTCGAGGTCATGGAGGCGATCGACGAGGAAGCCACGATGGAGGGGGACATCGACGAGGATGCCCCGGCCATCAAGCTGGTCAACCTGATCTTCAACGACGCCATCATCAAGGGGGCCTCCGACATCCATTTCGAGCCCTACGAGAAGGAGTTCCGCGTC
>JAFGST010000256.1 GCA_016934475.1 Candidatus Aminicenantota bacterium
ACCCCGGCCGAGATCCGCATGCTGGCCGCCCTGGGCGCCGACGCCGTGGGCATGTCGACCGTGCCCGAGGCCATCGCCGCGCGCCACATGGGGCTGCGCGTGGCCGGGATCTCCTGTGTCACCAACCTGGCCGCGGGCATCTCCACGCAGCCGCTCAGCCACCGCGAGGTGACCGAGACGGCCGAAAGGGTCAAGAGCGACTTCATCAAGCTGCTGGAGCTCGTGATCCCCAAGCTGGCCTGAGCTCGGCGCACAGAGCTATCGAACTCGTGTCTCCAGGGAGGACAGAGGGAAGAATGAGTGAAGAGAGAGGGAAGACAAAGTGGGAAATGCCTTTACGGGATCTCTTTCCCAATTTTTCTTCCCTCTGCCTTTCCCTCTGACTTCCCTTTTCTTCCCTGAGTTAAAGCAAAAAAAAACCCCGGCCGCGGGGCCGGGGTTTTTTTTCTTTGAAACGCCCGTTCTCAGTGGAACAGGTAGCGCAGGCCGAGCTGCATCTGCCAGCGGGTGCCGAGCTGGCTGAGAGCGAAGCGGTTGCGCGGCGTGAAGTACAGCTTCTGCTTGCCGGTGGCCGAGTCGATGCCCCTCAACTCGACGGGGGTATCGTTCTGGTTGCTGACATACTGGAGTTTGCCCCATTCACTGTTCAGCAGGTTGAGGACGTTGACGATGTCCAGCGTCACCTGCAGGCGGTGCTCCTTGAGGCCGGGGAGGGGGATGTCCTGGGCGATGCGGGCGTCGAGGCCGTGGTTCCAGGGCTCGCGGCTGGCGTTGCGCTCCATGATCGTGCCGCGGGCGGCCACCAGGGCCGGGTCGCCCTCGATGTACTCGTTGAGGTCGTTCCAGGCGGACTGCTGGTCGGCCAGCACGTTGTTGTAGTAGTCGACCATGATGACCTCGTTGAGCGAGGCCGGGACATAAAACAAGTCGTTGCCGCTGGCCCGGTCGCCGTTGGCGTCGGAATAATTATAGGTGGTGGAGTAGGGGCGGCCGGAACGGGCGCCGTAGAACAAACCGACGGTGGTCGGCGCATTCTTGAGGAAGTTGAAGGTATAGGAGACGGCGGCACCGATGCGGTGGCGCACGTCGTAGTTGGACCAGGTGAGCTCGGGGTCGTTGACGTCGTAGCGGATGGGGTTGTAGGCGAAGTTGGAGGAGGCCTGCGAGGAGGTGCCGGAGTTGACGTCCTTGGCCTGGCCGTAGGAGTAGGTGAAGTTGGCCCAGGAGTTCTTGTTGAAGTTCTTCTGCAGCTGCATGGAGAGGCTGTACTGGTAGCCCTTGCTGGTATTGGTCAGGTAGATGACGTTGGTGAACGAGGAGGAGACGTCGCGGGCGTACATGATGCGCCCCCCGGTGCCCATGGCGCCGGTCTGGCGCAGGTTGAGGTTCTGGTAGAGGATCTCGTTGATGTTCTTGGAGTAGATGAACTCCAGGGTGCCGACGACGCCCCAGGGCAGCTCGTGGTCGACGGCCAGGTTGGTGCGCAGCACCTGCGGGTAGGTGAAGTTCTTGTCGATCAAGTCGACCTCGGAGGTGCCGCCGACACCGGCCTCAGGCTGGTTCAGCGGGTCGGGCACGAAGCTGAAGCTCGGGGTTTTGATGTCGAGGCGGGTGAACTCCATGCCGGTGTTGGAGAACTGGTTGGAGATCCAGACGTAGGGGGTGCGCCCGGAGAAGATGCCGATGCCGCCGCGAACCTGGGTCTTCTTGTCCTTGTTGGCATCCCAGTTGAAGCCGACGCGGGGAGAAAAGAGCAGGTTGCCCGAGGCGGACTGGTCGGTGCGGATGCCGTAGACTTGCTCCACCTTGGGATTGGCAGCGGGCGTATCGTTGATGATCGGCACGTCGAGGCGCACGCCCAGAGTCAAATTAAGGTTGGGCTTGACGGCCCAGTTGTCGCCGGCGTAGACGCCCAGTTGCATGACGCCGAATTTGGCCCACCATTTCTCCTTGGGATTGGCGGTGATGAAGTCGTGATAGTAGCGGGATGACTTTCCGGCCTCGAAGAGGTCGAGGCTGTCGAACTCCCAGTAGCCGTAGAAGTTGCGGATGTAGAGGTTGGCGAAGTCGAAGAACTCGTTATGGGTGCCGACGGTGAAGGTGTGATTGCCCTTGAACCAGGTCAGGTTGTCGGTGAGCTCGATGATGTCCTGGTTGAGGCCGTTGGCGCCCGAGTACTGCTCGGTGCCGGCGGTCAGGCGGTAGCCGCCGGCGATTTTCACATTCACCTGCGGGAACAGCGTGTCGCCGGTGGCGCGGCTGTCGCGGATGGTGGTGTAGTTCAGGGTCAGCTCGTTGAAGAGGTTGTTGCCCAGGGTGCTGTTGAGCTGGGCCACGGTGGAGTTGGTCTTGTTGGTCAGCTCGTAGTAGACGTCGCCGAAGGGGAATACGGTGGAAGAGGCCTTGGACGGGTTGCGGTCCGAGGAGCCGGAAACGTAGTTGTGGCGCAAGGTCAGGCGGTGCTTGTCGCTGATGTTGTAGTCCATGCGCAGGAAGATCTTGGAGTTGTCGGTGATCACGTCGCGGTAGCCCTCGCCGTAGCCGCCCGGATCGTAGCCGTAGGTGTTCCTCAGGATGCTGATGAAGCGGTCGGCGTCGGCCTTGGTGATGCTGCTGCCGCCGAAGTCATTGGAGGCGCCGCTGTCGTCGATGACGTAGTTGGTCGGGACCTTGTTGTCGCCCATCTCGCCGTTCAGGAAGAAGAACAGCTTGTCCTTGATGAGCGGGCCGCCGACGCGGAAGCCGTACTGCTTCTCGCTGAAGGTTCCGTACGCTTTCTTGTCCGGTCCCTTGCCCACGAAGTCCTGGTTGCGGCCGAAGTAATAGGCCGAACCGATGAAGTCGTTCGTGCCGCTGCGGGTGATGGCGTTGAGGCTGCTGCCGGTGAAGCCGCCCTGGCGGACGTCGTAGGGGGCGATGACCAGCTGGAACTCCTGCACGGCGTCGAGAGAGATCGGCGTCGCCAGGCCGGGGGTGCCGCTGCTGCCCAGGCCGAACAGGTCGTTGTTCACGGCGCCGTCGATCTGGATGTTGTTGTACTTGTTGCTCCGGCCGGCGGCAGAATAGGCGCCGCCGCCGCGGGGGTCGATCTGGGGCGCCAGGCGGGCGAAGTCGTCGAACGAGCGGCCGATCGAGGGCATGCTCTCGATGACCGCCGTGCTGACGTTCTGGGCGGCGCCGGTGCGCGACTCGGAGATGATGGGGTTGGTCGCCACGACCGTCACTTCCTCGGCGATGGCCTCCAGGGCCAGCTGGAACTTCAGGTTGCGATCCTCGCCCAGCTTCAGGGTGATGCCCGTCAGCTCCTGGGTCTTGAACGGCTCCATGCTGGCCGTGACCGTGTAGGGCCCGCCGACGCGCACGGCCGGGATGTTGAACAGCCCGTCCATGCGGGTGACGGCGGTGTAGACGGTCCCGGTGGGGGCGTGCAGGGCGGTGATGGTCACTCCGACGATGGGGTTGCCGTCGCTGTCCATGACCATGCCGCTGAAGGCGGCGGTCGTCACGCCCTGGGCCGTCAACAGTCCGGCCATCAGTAAGCCGCACAACAAGAATGTGAACCACATTCTCTTCATAGGTAAAGTCCTCCTTGTTTTTATGAAAATCGGTATGGAGTGAATATGAACCCCGGAATACAAAAAATCAATCCCTGGGAGCAGAAAAAAATATTTTCTTCGCTCCGATCCCCGCCAGCGTTTTTCCTGGCTCGTTGGCTGATTTCCGTCATTTTTTCCTCCATTCGCCGGAAGCTCCTTGCGGGATTGTCGATCCGGCCGGTTAAAAAAAAATAAGTCACAGGTTATGTTCCGATGAATTTTGTCCCGATGCCCGTTTTCTCCTTTTTGACTGCATTCTCCCCCTGTGCTACCATGGACCGATGAAGAGAAAGCCCTTGATCATCGGCGTGGCCGGGGGTACGGCTTCGGGCAAGACCACCATCGCCAATGCCATCAAGGAGAGCATCGACCACCCGCAGATGGTGATGATCCCCCACGACGCCTATTACCGGGACGCCGGCCACCTGCCCCTGGCCGAGCGCGCCTGCATCAACTTCGACCACCCCGACGCCCTGGAGACCGACCTGATGGTGCGCCACCTGCGCGAACTGATCGCCGGCCGCCCCGTCGAGATGCCGGTCTACGACTTCGCCACCCATTCGCGGCTGCCGCGGGGCATTGTCAGGAAGCCGGCCAAGGTGATCATCGTCGAGGGCATCCTGATCTTCTGCGAGCAGGCCCTGCGCGACCTGATGGACGTCAAGATCTTTGTTGACACCGACGCCGACCTGCGCTTCATCCGCCGGCTCCGGCGCGACATCCAGGAGCGGCAGCGCAGCATGGAGTCGGTGATCGGCCAGTACCTGCAGACGGTGCGGCCCATGCACGTCGCCTTCGTCGAGCCCAGCCGCCGCTACGCCGACCTGATCATCCCCGAGGGCCACAATCCGGTCTCGACGGCCATGGTCGTGACCATGATCCGCCAGCGCCTGCGCGGGAGGTGGCCGCGATGAACGGCGCGCGGCCCCGGGAGGGAAACCATGGCCGATAAGCAGTTCGTCAGCGCCCAGCAGCTGCTGGAGGACTCGTTCCGGCTCGGCCGGATGGTCCTGGCCAGCGGCTTCCGGCCCGACTTCATCGTCGGCGTCTGGCGCGGCGGCACGCCGGTGGGCATCGCCGTGCAGGAGTTCCTGGAGTACAACGGCGTGCCCAGCGACCATATCGCCATCCGCACCTCGTCCTACGAGGGCATCGAGCGCCGCGGCAAGCAGATCCGCATCCACGGCCTGGGCTACATCGTGACCAACGCCGACGCCGGGCACCGCCTGCTGATCGTGGACGACGTCTACGACACCGGGCTGAGCATCCAGGCCATCATCGACTCGCTGCGCACGCGCTCGCGGCGCAACACCCCGCACGACATCCGCGTGGCCACCGTGTTCTTCAAGCCCGGCAACAACCGCACCAGCCGCCGGCCCGACTACTGCGTGCACGAGACCGACAAATGGCTGGTCTTTCCCCACGAGCTGAACGGCCTGGAGGCCGGGGAGATCGCCCGCCACAAGCCGGAGATCGCCCGCATCCTGGAGGAGGTCCTGCCGTGAAGATCCGCCGCGAGTTCATCGAGAAGATCCCCAAGACCGACCTGCATTTGCATCTGGACGGCTCGCTGCGCATCCCCACCCTGGTCGAGCTGGCCCGCGAGAACGGGGTGAAGCTGCCGGCCTGGGACGAGACGACGCTGCGCCGCCGGGTCTTCAAGGACGCCTACGCCGACCTGCCCGAGTACCTGAAGGGCTTCGCCTACACCACGGCCGTGCTGCAGACGCCGCAGGCGCTGGAGCGCGTGGGCTGCGAGCTGGCCCGCGACAACCAGGCCGAGGGCGTGCGCTACATCGAGGTGCGCTTCGCGCCGCAGCTGCACCAGAACGCGCGCATGTCCTGCATCGACGTCATGGCGGCGCTCGACCGCGGGCTCTCCCTGGCCAAGCGGGAGTTCAACGCCCGCGCCGAGGTGAAGCGGGGAAGCGAGCCGCCCTTCGAGTACGGCATCATCGCCTGCGCCATGCGCATGTTCGACCGCGGCTTCTCCGAGTATTTTGACAACCTGCTCGCCGTCCACGCCCATTCCGAGCGCAAGTGGGTCTTCTCCCTGGCCTCGATGGAGCTGGTGCGGGCGGCGGTGGAGGCCCGCGACAAGTTCGGGCTGCCTATCGTCGGCTTCGACCTGGCGGGAGCCGAGGCGGGCTATCCGGCCGGGGACCACGCCCCGGCTTATGCCCTGGCCCACCGCCACTTCCTGAAGAAGACCGTCCACGCCGGCGAGGCCTACGGGCCGGAAAGCATCTTCCAGGCCATCACCGACCTGCACGCCGACCGCCTGGGGCACGCCGTGTACCTTTTCGACGCCGGCATGATCAAGAGCCCGGAGATCCGGGACAAGAAGGCCTACATCGCCAACCTGGTGCAGTTCATCGCCGACCGCCGCATCACCATCGAGGTCTGCCTGACCTCCAACCTGCAGACCATCCCGGCCATCCGCGACCTGGCGCGGCACTCGTTCCGCCACATGCGCAAAGCCAAGCTGTCGGCCACCTTCTGCACCGACAACCGCACCGTCTCGCAGACCACGGTAAGCGACGAGATCATCAAGGCGGTGCAGGCCTTCCACATCACCCCCAAGGAGCTGAAGAACTTCGTCATTTACGGCTTCAAGCGCAGTTTCTTTCCCGGCAGCTACCTGAAGAAGCGCGAGTACGTGCACCAGGTGATCGAGTATTACGAGAAGATCGAGAAGGAATTTTCTTGACGCGTGACGCGTAACGCGCAAGACAAAATTTCCAAATCACAAATTCCAAAATCCAAACGAATTCCAAGCTCCAAATTCCAATGTCCAAAACAAAGAAGAAGATGGGTAGAAGGGTAAATGGGTAGACGGGTTAAGAGAACAGCAAGAGATCGTTGCCAGGGCTGTTGCCCCATCTACTCATCTATCCGTCGACGAGTGCCGTTCTCTTCATTTGGGTCATTTGGTCATTGGATTTTGGCGCTTGCTTGTGATTTGGTGCTTGGAATTTGGGATTTTTTCCTTGCCGCCTGCCCGATGCCGAGTTTCCTTGACATTCAAACACGCGGTGGCTACTATTATCTTTTAATTTGTTCCGGAAAATAGGTGACCGATGAACGCGATTTCGCTGCTGAGAGGCATTCTGGGCTTGTTCCTGATCCTGGGCATCGCCCTGCTGTTCTCCAACAACCGCCGGCGCGTATCCTGGCGCCTGGTCGGAACCGGCGTGCTCATCCAGGCGACCTTCGCCGTCTTCATCCTCTACAGCGAGCGGCTGGGCTCCTGGTTCGCCCCGCTGGGCTGGCCCAAGGCGGTCATTTCCTGGCTCGGCGGCGCCGTGGTCAGCCTCCTCAACTTCACCACCGAGGGCTCCAAGTTCGTCTTCGGCCGCCTGGCAGTCAACTCGGGCCCCGACAGCCTGGGCGTCTACTTCGCCTTCCAGGTGCTGCCGACGATCATTTTCGTGGCCACCCTGACGTCGGTGCTCTATTACCTCGGCATCCTGCAGGCGGTGGTCCGGGGCATGGCCTGGTTCATGGCCAAGGTCATGGGCACGTCGGGCGCCGAGTCGCTCTCCAACACGGCCAACATCTTCGTGGGCCAGACCGAGGCGCCGCTGCTGATCAAGCCCTACATCGGCAACATGACCAATTCGGAGATCCTGACCATCATGGTCGGCGGCATGGCTACCATCGCCGGCGGCGTGATGGCCGCCTACATCCAGATGCTCGGCCAGGCCCTGGCCACGGCGCAGAACATCCCCCTGGCCGAAGCCCAGCTGCGCTTCGCCGTACAGCTGCTGGCGGCCAGCGTCATGGCCGCGCCGGCCTCGCTGGTCATCTCCAAGATCCTCTTTCCCGAGACCGGTACCCCGGTGACCAAGGGGACGGTGAAGTTGAAGGTGGAGAAGAACGCCGGCAACGTCATCGAGGCGGCGGCCACCGGCGCCGGCGACGGCATGATGCTGGCGCTGAACGTCGGCGCCATGCTGCTGGCCTTCATCGCCGGCATCGCCCTGATCAACTACCTCTTCACCGGCCTGGGGGACCTCCTGGGGATCAACGCCTACCTGATGGCCCACTTCGGCATGCCGCTCTCGCTGCAGCTGATCTTCGGCGTCGCGCTGCGCTACCTGGCCATCGGCATCGGCGTGCCCCCGGCCGACGCCTTCCATTTCGGCAGCCTGCTGGGCACCAAGGTGGTGCTGAACGAATTCGTCGGCTACATCGACCTGGTGGCGCTGATCAAGCAGGGAGCGCTGACGCCTAAGGGCGTAATCATGGCCACCTATGCCTTATGCGGCTTCGCCAACTTCTCCTCGATCGCCATCCAGATCGGCGGCATCACGCCCATGGCGCCGCACCGCAAGAGGGACATCGCCAGCCTGGGGCTGAAGGCCGTCCTGGGCGGCACCCTGGCCACGCTGATGACCGCCACCCTGGCCGGCATTTTGCTGGGCTGACAGGAAGAGATAGGTAGGAGCGTATCCCATACGCCCGGATAGAGAAGGGCCAATATTTATCCGCCCCTATAAATCAGGCTCCTCTCACGAATTTGTGCAGAGTTGAATCAATCGTCATGCGATCGGGTAGGATTAAAGCTCCAATTTCCAAGCAGCAAATTCCAA
>JAFGST010000257.1 GCA_016934475.1 Candidatus Aminicenantota bacterium
CAGGTTGCGGAAGCGGATGCGGTACTGGCGGCGCGAAACGGTGTCGACGCTGTAGGCCAAGACGGCGTTGTCGGGGCTGACGGCGAAGCGGCCGATGTGGAAGTAGGAGTGCCCCGCGGCCATGCGGTTGCCGTCCAGAAGCACCTGCTCCCTCCCCTTAAGCGACTTCTTCCTGCGGCAGTACACGGGGTACTCCTTGCCCTTCACGTAGCGGGTGTAGTACCAGTAGCCGTTCTCGAAATAGGGCACCGAGGCGTCGTCTTGCTTCAGGCGCCCGACCATCTCCTGGTACAGCGCCTGGCGCAGCCCGGTCCAGGGCTTCATGACGGCGTCGGTGTAGGCGTTCTCCGCCTTCAGGTAGGCGATGACCTCGGGATTCTCCCGCTGGTTCAGCCAGTAGTACTCGTCGACGCGCGTGTGACCGTGGATGGTCAGCTTCTTGGGGACCTTCTTGGCCAGCGGAGGCGGAGGCAGGGCCTCGTCGCCGGCCGGCATCGCCGCAGGAACCATCAGGAAACACACGCCCAATACGATCAGGATCCGAAAAATGCTCCGTTTCATGGCTCTCCTTGTTTGCAATCTTGATTATACCGAATGCGGAACTCATTCTCCATATCCACGTCGCAGAATGCCATCGGGCAAGCTTGCCCTGTGTTCACTCGGGGACTCAGACTTACCCACGCGGGTCTCGCGCCCTTCGGGCCACTGACTCCCCGAGGGACTCAGGCTTCACTTGGCCAGCGGAGTCGCCCCAATTCAGTCACGAGCAGGGACTCCGCTGCCATCCCCTGTGGGGACCGTTCGCCTTCGTCCCAGTGGGTCCCAAGTCTTCGCCCCACGTTCACGCAGGTCAGGCTTGCCCGCCAGCGTCATACCCTCTTAAAACAAAGGTTCAAGGGTTTATGGGCTCGGAAAAAGACATTTCCAAAACACAACGCCGCAACGCTTCAACTCTTCAACATTTCAACAGTACCGCTCAACGTCGAACCTCGACCTTCGCACTTCGTTTTGACGGCTTCCCTTGACATTTCGTTCGCCGGGGCGCTAGGATACCTCCCATGGACGCAGAGCGTGACTTCTTCGTCCGCGACTACTGGGCCGCCGACTATCCGCACGTGGCCGACATCTGGGAGCGGACGGGGATGAGCACGCCGGGGCGCAACGACACGGCGGAGGTGATCGAGAACACCCTGCGCCGCAACGGCCGCCTGCTGGTGCTGGTCGACCGCGACAGGGACACCGTGGTCGGCACCTCCTGGATGACCAACGACGGCCGCCGCCTCTACCTGCACCACTTCGCCGTCGATCCCGACTACCAGGGGCGCGGGCTCTCCCTGCCGCTGCTGCGTGAATCCCTGAAGATCGCCCGCGAGGCGGGCCTGCAGGTCAAGCTCGAGGTGCACCGCGACAACCGCAAGGCCATCGACCTCTATCTCCGTGCCGGCTTCCAGCGCCTGGGCGACTACGACATCCTCATCGTCCGTGACCTGAGCGAGATGAAAGAATAGACATCAGACGTTAGACGTTGGACGTTAGACGTCAGCAAAAGCCATAATCGAACTATTCCTAGAGATTTTGAGATTGCTCTTCTCATGCTAACTACTAACGTCTAGCGTCTGACATCTCAAGTTCGTTTCGTTCCTAGCGTCCAATGTCTCAATTTCGTGTATAATCTGTCTCCTATGGATGCCAAGCCCTATCACGAGACGTTCACCGTGCCCGTGGACGCCGAGGCCGGTCCCCTGCGGCGGCTGCTGGCCGTGCTCGAAGAGATGATGGAGACGGCCGGGCGCCACGCCGAAAAGCTGGGCGTGGGCGTGGGAAGCCTGCGCGCCAAGGGGCTGACCTGGGTGCTGGCCCGCCTCCACGTCCGGTTCGGCTCCGTCCCCGCCGCCGGCGCCGAGTTGCGCGTCGCCACCTGGCCCGCGGGCCGCCACCGCCTCTTCGCCGTGCGCGAGTTTCAACTGCATGACGCCGCGGATTGCGAGGTGCTGAAGGCCACCAGCGCCTGGGCGCTGATGAAGCTGGAGACGCGGCGGCCGATGCGACTCGACCCCCATCTCCCGGTTTTCGCGCGCCACCCCGGCCGCATGGTCGAGGACGGCTTCGCCCCCCTGCCCGCCCCGTCCCCCCAGGCCGGCCGGGCTTCGTACCGCGCCGAGGTCGGCGACATCGACCTCAACGACCACGTCAACAACACGGTCTATCTCGACTGGGCCCTGTGCGCCGTTCCCGAGCCGCTGCGCCGGAGCCCGCCGCTCGCCCTGGAGGCGGCGTTTTTAAGCGAGGCGCGCCTGGGCGACGAGGTGGCCTGCCTGACCGCGAGCGCCAGCGGCGAGGGCGGAACCGTCCTGCTGCAGAGCCTGCTGGACGCCGCCTCGGGCCGCGAGCTGACTCGCCTGCGATGGCTGTGGCCAAGCCCAGACTGCATGATTCGCGATTCGTAAGGCGTGATTCGTGATTAGGAAGAGAGCGGCAATTAGTTTGAACAATTGCGTATCGAATTACGAATTACGTTTTACGAATCACGATTACGGACTTGGGATCACGAACCTAATCGGCACGGCGATGTCGGAGCGCCGCCAGATCTCCGCCTGCTCGCGCCCACCGTCGTCGATGCCGTCCGGGCCGAGGGCGTACAGCGCCTTTTGCCCGCGGCCGAAGCGGTAGGGCGACCCGCTGAAGGGATCGATCCCGCCGGCGGCGAGCATCCGCCGCAGGCGCGCCCCGTCCAGCTCCATGCCCGGTGCGGCGGCCCGCCGCGCTTGGGCCAGCAGGCGCAGCAGGTCACAGCGCGCCTTCAGCTCATGGGTGCGGTAGACGTAATGCTGCAGAATCGGCCAGTTGTAGGGGACGGCCGAGCTCACCAGCATCTTGCCCACCGGGTTGCGCAGCCACCAGAACGGCCCCGAGGCGGCCCCGGCGGAGCGCCCCCGCAGGGGCGTGGCTTTCCAGCGCCAGGGCGGCGTCTCCTCCAGCGCCCCCACGCCGTCCCAGAACGTCCGCATCATGGCGACGCTCTCGTTCTTCTGGGTGAAAAAGGCGGCCAGTCCGTGGAAGGCGGCGAACAGGCGCGGCCCGGAGATGGCCATGAAGCGCTCCAGGGCGAACAGGGCGGCGGGCCTGCGGAAATGGTTCTTCAGCAGGAAGGGATCGACGATGCCCTCCCTCTTGATCCGCTCCAGGACGGCGGAGAATCCGGCCAGGGCGAAGGCCCTCACGGAGCTTGTGCCGAAATCATGAGCCGGCCGGTCCGGCATCCTCTCCAGGACGAGGTCCGCCATCGTAGGCGGGCACTCGGCGCGGTTGAGCAGTGAGGCCAGGGCCCGCAGCGACAGCTCGACCATGTCCCGTCCCAGGCCGTTGACCGCCGGAGTGCGGCCCTGGGCGATGAGCCCGAATCCGGCCGCAGCCGCGTCGAGCAGGTCCCCGACGGCCCCGCCCCACTCCCCGTCCAGGGCGGCAAGCACCCGCGTGGCGGCGAAGAACTTGGCCGCCTGCACGGCCAGCAGGACGCTGCGCCCCGGGCACTCCCAACCCGGGGGGGTGAAGTCCTCCATTTTTTCGGCCTGGAGGAGCAGCCGGTAGCGCCGCAGGGGCTCGGCAAAACGTTTCCGGAGCTCGACGATCCGCTCGCGGCGCGCGGCGAAGTACTGGGCGGCATCCTCGCCCGGCAGCTGGGGGAAATAGAAGGCGGTCCCCTGCCAGTGCTGCCGGTACCCCTCGTTCAGCCGCGCCCACCAAAGGCCGAAGCGCGAGCGGGTGTGGGAGCCCCGGGGCGGCGAAGCGAAAAGCTCGCGCACCCGGAAGCGATAGGAATCGGACCGCAGGTCGGTCCCCGGAGGCTCGGCGAAGCCCCAGACGAAAAAGAAGCCGTTGCTGGGCCCCAGGTCGGCGGCCGGCGGCGATTCATAGCCGGACGAAGAGCCGTCCTTGCCCGCGGTCCGGGTATCGAACAGGTTCAAGCCGAAAAAAACCAGGAAGAAAAGGGCCAGGGCGACAAGAACCCATAAAAAAAAGCGCCTCATGGTCCCGGCGTTCAGTTGTCCCGGCCGGGCGGGCGGCACGCCAGAAGGATCTCCTTCAGCTGCAGCAGGTTCTTCACCGCCGCGCCCTTGTAGTGGTTGTTGCCCGAGACGAAGACCTTCTTGGCCTGCTCCCGGAGGCGGGCCACCACCGCGCCCAGGCGGCCGAGCTCGGCGACCGAGTACGAGTAGTCGTAGCGGGCGTCGCGCCCCTGTCCGGAGAACCAGGCACGGTAGTTGCGGCCGTGCAGCCTCAGGTAGGCCGTATCCTGGGCCGTGGCCAGCGCGGTCAGCATCAGCGACTGGGAGATTTGCGGCTGGTCGATGTTGGCCCAGATCAGCCCCCGCTCCCGGAAGAAGGACAGCACCTCATCCTCGAGCCAGCCCTGGTGGCGGAACTCCACGGCCAGCGGCCAGGAGTTGAAATGACCGGCCAGCTCGCCCAGGTAGGCCAGGTTGTCGGCGTCGTAGTGGAAGGAATAGGGAAACTGGGCCAGCAGCCCGGCCAGCTTTCCCGCCTCCTCCAGGGGGTGCAGGCAGGAACGGAAATCATCCAGCAGGAGCTTTTCCGGCCTGCGCTCGTGGGTGAACGACTGGTGCAGCTTGATCCAGAAGTGGAAGTCGGGAAAGGCGGCGGTCTTGCTCACCCAGCCCCGGACCATTGCCGGACCGGGGACGCGGTAGAAGCTGGTGTTGACCTCGACGAAGTCGAAGCGGCCGGCCAGGAAGGCCAGCGGGTTGAACCCCCGCGGCGAGGGCTCGGGGTAGACCGTTCCCCGCCAGTCGGCGTAGCTCCAGCCGGCCGGGCCGAAATAGACGCCCTCAGGAGGCGGCATCCAGGATCTCCCGCACCTTGGCCAGCAGGTCGCGGACCTGGTAGGGTTTCTGGATGAAGCCCCGCACGCCCAGGGCCATGATCTCATTCACCTTGCCGTTCTGGCTGTAGCCGGTGGAAAAGAGGACGCGCACGCCGGGATGGATCCGCTGCAGCTCCATGAACGTCTCCCGGCCGCCCTGGCGGGGCATGACCATGTCCAGGATCACCATGTCGATGTGTTCCATCTCCTTCCTGAAGACGTTCACGCCCTCGGCGCCGTCGGCGGCGAGCCGCACGTGGTAGCCGTAGCTGCCCAGGATGTCGGCCGTCAGCTCGCGGATGGCCTCCTCGTCATCGATGACCAGGATGGTCTCGTGCCCCCCCTGCAGCTCCTCCTCGGCGGCGCTCTCGGCGACCGCGGGCTTGCCGCTCAGGGGCAGGTAGATCTTGAACGTGGACCCCTGGCCGGGCTCGCTGTAGACGTTGACGAAGCCGCCATGGTTCTTCACCACGCCGTAGACGATGGAGAGCCCCAGGCCGGTCCCCTTGCCCTTCTCCTTGGTGGTGAAAAACGGCTCGAATATCCGCCCCTTGACCGCGTCATCCATACCCGCGCCGGTATCGCTCACCGACAGCACCGCGAACCATCCCGGCTTGGCCTCGGGCTGGCTGCGGGTGTCGCTCACACTCAGGTGGACGACCGACGACTCGATGGAGAGGCAGCCGCCGCCGGGCATGGCATCGCGGGCGTTGACGCATAGGTTCAGCAGCACCTGCTGGATCTGGCCGACGTCGATCTCGACCGTGGGCAGGCTCTCGTCCAGGCTGGCATCGATGACGATCGACTTGTCCAGCGTGCTGGAGAGGATCTTCATCGACTCGGAGATGACGCTGTTGAGACTGGAGGGCCGGATGTCGTACTTGCCGCCGCGGGCGAAGGCCAGGAGCTGCGCGGTCAGCTCGGCGGCGCGGCTGGCGCTCTTCTCGATGGTGTCGACCGGCCGGTAGAAGGGGTGGTCGCGCTGGATGTTCGTCTTCAGCCAGGAGGCGTAGCCGAGGATGCCGCCCAGGATATTGTTGAAGTCGTGGGCGATGCCCCCGGCCAGCAGCCCGATCGACTCCATCTTCTGGGCCTGGATGAAGCGCTCCTCCAGCAGCTTGCGCTCGGTAATGTCGCGTACGTACTCGATCACTCCGCTCACCTTGCCGTCGGGGCCGAAGATGGGAAAGGCGTGCAGCTCGATCCAGCCACGCGGCACACCTTCCTGAACCAGGGTCACGACATCCATTTGCGGCACGCCCTCCCTGATGGCGCGCAGGGTGGGGCAGACGGTGCAGGGAGAGGTCCGCCCCTGGTAGACGAAGTAGCACTTCTTGCCGGCCAGCGGCACATGGTGGGCGTACCAGCGATCCATGGCCTGGTTGACCTGCATGATGTTCAGGTCGGTGTCCAGGACGCTGATGCCGTCCTGGATGCCGTTGAAGACCGCTTCCAGAAAGCGCCGGCTCTCCTTCACCTGGTTCTCGGCCTGCTTGCGCCACAAAGCGTCGGCGATGTGCTGAGAGACGAAGATGAGCAGCTCGCGGTCGCGCTCGGAGTAGTGGAAATCCTCCTGGTAGCTCTGCACCACCAGCACGCCGAAGGTGCGGTCGCCACGCTTCAAGGGCACGCCCAGCCATTCGTTCGAAGGCGCGCCGATCAGCTCGATCAGCCCGTCGGCGGCCATCTGCTCGATCTGCCGGTCCGAGGCCAGCAGCGGCCGCCCCGTGCGCAGTACGTACTCGGTCAGGCCCTGCCCCAATTCCTTCGGCCCGGGCGGCTCGTCGTACTCGTCGATGAAATAGGGAAAGCTGAGGATCTGGCCGTTGGCGTCGGTCAGGGCAATGTAGAAGTTCTTGGCGTTGAGCAGTCCGGACATGATGCGGTGCAGCGCGGCGTAGAGGGCCTGCAAGTCCTCGGCCTGGCTGGATTTCTCCGCGATCTGGAACAGGGCGGACTGCAGGAGCTCCGATTGGCGCCGCTCCTCGATCTCCGCCTCCAGCTGGCGGTTGGCCAGCTCCAGGGCCAGGGTGCGCTCGCCGACGAGCTCCTCCAGCTGGTCGCGGTACTTGTCCAGCTCCTCCTGCACCTTGCGGCGCTCGCCTTCGCTGGGGGGCTTGCGGGCGCGGGATTTACCGCCGCCTTTCGCCTTGCGGACTCCGCCGCTTTTCCTGGCTGCCGGTTTTTTCATGCCACCTCGCAGGGTATGGATCGATTATATGCAAAACAGCGGGCAAAAGCAAAGAAGTGTCAGTGACAGTGTCAGCACGAAGCTCAACGAGCTTCCAGTGTTAGTGATAGTGCACTGCTGTCCAAAATAAATCGCTTTTTGGACAGACAGCGAGCACGGTAAAGGGTTTTGGGGCTGGCAGGCTCTCGCGCCAATCGCCTCCAC
>JAFGST010000258.1 GCA_016934475.1 Candidatus Aminicenantota bacterium
GCCGGCGCAGCCGGATCGCTCCAGGGTCCACAAGGCCTCGGCGCGGGGACGGCCGGTGACGATCCCCAGGCGAAAGCGCCGGCGCAGCCCGGCAAGCAGCGCCGGCATCGCCAGCCACTTCTCGCGGCAGCGCAGGCCGTCCCCGCTACGCCCGGCGCCGCCCAGATAGATCTCCTGGAAACGCGCCTGGACCCGGGCGAAACTCACCCGGCAACCGTTCTCGCGGATCAGTGCCGCGGCGGCCCGCCAGTCGTTGTTGTACCCGGCCGCCATTCGCAGGTCCCGCAACCGGCGCCGCCGGGGGCGGCGGCCGCAGAAGTGCCGGACCGTGCGCAGGATCGCTTCGTCGCAGGACTGGCGGGAATCGACCAGCACCCCATCCATGTCAAGAAGGAGTGCCTGGGGGGGGAGAATCTCCGCCAGCGCCGCGAGCAGGCGGCGGTGGTCGTCGCGGGTTCCGACGGTGATGCGCAGGCGATCGGCCAGTTGCGGCTCATGGGCCAGGCGTTTGACCAGGACACCCCTCTGGCGCAGTTTTTCCCATACCGCCCCGGCATCGGCAAAACGGGCCAGGATGAAATTGGCTTCCGTGTCGCGGCAGGTGACACCCAGTTTTTCCAGCGCCTGGAGCAGCGAACTTTTCTGCCGCTGCAGGCGCAGGGCCTGCTGCCGGGCATGATCGACATCGGCCAGCGCCGCCAGGCCCGCCTGGATGGCCGCCGCGGACAAGGGAAACGGCGGGGCGACTTTTTCGATCTCCCGGACCAGGCCGCCCGCGCCCAGCAGATACCCGAGCCGCAGGCCGGCCAGGGCGAACGACTTGGAAAACGAGTTCAGGATGACCAGGTTGGGAAACTCCTTGATCCAGGCGGCGTGGTCCCGGCCTGAAAAAAAACCATAGGCTTCATCGAGCAGGACCGGCGTTCTCCCGGACCGGGTCAGGATTTGCCGGAGCTCTCCGTCGGCGATCATGGTGCCGGTCGGGTTGTTGGGGCTGACCAGCACCAGCAGCCCGAGCCGGCGCTTCAGGGCCCCGAGGATACCGGCCAGCGGGAAACGAAAATCCTCGTCAAAGGGGATGCCCAGGACCGTCGCCTGGCGCAGGCGGGCTACCAGCGGATACATGCTGAATGTGGGCTCGGCCCAGGCAACCGTGGCGCCGGGATCGACCAGGGCTTCAAAGACCCAGCGGATGGCCTGGTCGCCGCCGGCGGACAACAGGACGCTCTCCTTTTCCAAACCGTGGGCATTCGCCAATTCCAGCCGCAGCGGCTCGCTTTCGGGATACATGGCCAAGGCACCGGCAGCGAGCCGGCGCAGCGCCCGCACGATCCCGGGCGCGGGCGGGAAACGGTTCTCGTTGAGGTCGAGGCGGACGTACTTTTGCCGCGACTCGCCGGCTTTGTCGTAGGGAACGATCGCGTCAAGGAGTTTTCGTGCGGCCATGTCACACCACCACCTTGCGAAACGCGGTCTCCAGGATGTCCTGCGCCCCCATCCTCTTCAGCCGCATGATCAGCGCCGCCGCCTCCCGCTTGCGGATCGCCACCTTGACCGCGTAGCCCAGGCCGCCGAAGAGGGGCGCCACCGTGGGTGCCCGCATGCAGGGCAACACGGAGACGATCGCGTCCAACCGCTCGGCGCCGACGTTCATCTCCAGCATCACCCTCTCGCGGGCGTCGAGAACGGCCCGGAACAGGATCTTCATCTGCTCGATCTTCTCGCGCTTGCGCCGATCGCGCAGTGCCCCGCGGTTGGCCAGGAAGCGGGTCGAGGAGTCCAGCAGGGCGGCAATGACCTTCAGCCCGTGCCCTTTCAGGGTGCGGCCGCTGGAGGCGTTGTCGATGATGATGTCGGCGTCGTCGGGAGGAAAGACCTCGGTGGCGCCGTAGGTGCGCAGGAAGATGAAACGGCGGTAGCGTTCCTTTAGAAAGCGCCGTGCCAGCCGCTCGTACTCGGAGGCAACGACCACCGGGCCGCGTTTTTTTTTGCGGAAGGCCGGCGGCGCGGCGGCCACGATGCTGACCGGGTCAAGACCGAGGTCCAGGACCTCGACGACGTCGGCGCCCGTCTCCACGACCCAGTCGTGGCCGCAGAAGCCGGCGTCATGCGAGCCCAGCTCAATCAGGCGCGGGATGTTCTGCGGTTTCAGAAGCTTGGCCTCGATCTCCGGATCGGCGACGCGGGGGACATAGACCCGCTCGTCGGTCTCGATCCCGTAGCCGCAGTCGTTGAGCAGGTCGACGACGGCACCGTGGAGGCGCCCCTTGGGAATGATGAGCTTCAGGGGACGCCGGGAACGTCCCGCCGCCGCCGCGCGTCGGGTTTTCGCAGACGATGATTTTTCCGCCATGGGTGTGTTCCTCCATTGTTGGGAATGAAGAAAAATGGGTGTGGGGGGTTAGTTCTTTATGGGCGTGGGGCGCCCATGGTGGAAATGGCGGTCGTGCAGGCGGGCGATCGTCGGCATGCGATCCATCGCGCGGAGTGTATCACGCGGGGCCACGGATGTCAAGCCCCGTTGCGGGCCCCGGGAGGAGCCCACCGCCTCTCGCGCCTCCATCACGACGCGGCCTTGCAATCGCGATTTCTCCCGTCTATAATCGGCAGGGAGCGAAAATCCCGGAAAAGGGGAGTGAGAACGATGAACTCCGTCCCGCGCCGAAGATCCAGGCGGCTGCTGGTGCTGGCGGTAGCGATCGCGGTCCTGCTGGCAGTCAACGTGGCGGTGCCGAGGAAGAAGGCGCCTCCCTACGTCGGCGTCCGCGTCCTGAAGGACCTGGCCGAGCTGGCCACCGTCGAGTACAACGTCACCAAGATCGTCTCGCACCAGGACGTCGCCTGGTACGGCGACCGCAAGATCCTCTTCGAAACCGCGGCCACGGTCAAGGCCGGCATCGACATGAACGAGATCCACGAGAGGGACATCCTCCTGCAGGGGGAGGCGGCCGTCACCGTCACCCTGCCCCGCCCCAGGATCCTGTTGTTCAACATGAAGCCCGAGCACATGAAGGAGATCTTCAACGAATCGGGCATCCTGCGCAGCGACTTCAACAACCAGGAGAAGGACGCCCTGCTCAGCCAGGGGGAGAAGGACATCCGCGCCAAGGTCGCCGCCATGGACATCCTCGAGCGGGCGGCGCGCCAGGCCCGCGTCCTGACCGAGTCCTGGCTGAAAAAATCGGGCTTCGAGACCGTGCATGTCGTCTTCCGGGGCGAGGGAGGACAAAAATGAAGAAGATCCTCTCCCTCCTGCAGCTCGCCGCCCTGCTGGCGATCCTGCTGCTGCTCTACGGCCCCCTGGCCAAGATCGGCCTGCTGCCCCCGCTGCCCTCCCTGTTCCACAGCGGCCCTCCGCAGATCGAGGACACGCCGGTCATCGTCCAGCAGGTGAAGAACATCGCCCAGATGTTCACCCAAACCTTTTACGACGAGATCGTCTACGACACCGGCGTCATGCGCACGCCGCTGTTCCAGGCGAACAAGCGGCTGATCTTCATCGCCAAGGGCGAGGTTATCGCCGGCTTTGACCTGTCGGAACTGAGCGAGAAATCGGTCATCCGCCGCGAGCGCTCGATCGTGGTCAAGCTGCCGCCGGCCCGCGTCCTGGACGTGGTCATCAATCCCAGCGGCTTCGAGACCTTCATCGAGGAGGGCGAGATCACCTTCGAGGAGACCAAGAAGTTCCACGAGGACGCCCGGCGCATCTTCGAGCGCAACGCCCGCCAGAAGGGCATCCTGAGGAACAGCGCCGCGCAGGGCCGGGCGATGTTCGAGAAATTCTTCCGCCTTCTCGGCTTCGAGACGGTCGACATCATCATCCCGGCGAGCCGCTGAGTCGGTGTCATGATCCGATGGTGCGGATCTTGTGAGAGCCCCATTTCACGCACCAGGCACGGGAAGATACAAACACGGTACGCATCTTGTACACAACACACAACGGGACACGGCACCCCGTGCCCCTACTCCCGTGCCATATTCAGCCGTGCGCCAATACTCCCCGACTTTTTTTCAATGCAATAATGAAAAGCCTGGCACCAGACTACCAACAACGAATTCTAATTGGAAAAAATTTTTTTTCCATAGACAATTCAAATTAAAATAACAAATTAAGTAAAATATACTTGAACTATTTCCTCGAATAAGTATAATTTCATTTATGATTGCATCTAAGAATGAAATATTTGCGGTTCTCAGGCAATACAATCCGTGGTGGTCTGCCGGCCGCTTCCCAGATTTACCAACCTGGCGCAGGGCCGCTTTTCATGAGATTTCAAATTGGATAGAGAAACCACCTGGGGGACGGGCCTTGCTTTTAAGCGGGGCCAGGCAAGTCGGCAAGACGACATTGTTCCTGCAAGCCATCGACGAACTGCTCAACCATGGAGTTGAGGCATCCAATATCCTTTACGTTACTTTTGATCATCCACTACTTAAACTGATCGGTTTGGATAATCTAATGAAGCTCTGGCGGGAATATGAGCCCGCGCGCGAAGGTTTTGAGTATCTTTTTTTAGATGAAATCCAGGTTATCAAAGACTGGCAAACCTGGCTTAAGCACCAAGTCGATTTTGAAAAGCGCCGGCGAATCGCTGTAACGGGATCAGCCGCAACCATTGCCACAGAAAAACAGGAATCGGGCGTCGGCCGCTGGCAAACGGTACGACTGGCCACCATGTCTTTTTTCGAATATCTTCAGATTCGCAAATTGGGTGCTCCAGCCCTGCCCCCACTCCAATCGTTACTGGAAATCTTTTCTTGGGAAAACAATCGGTTCATCCAAATTACCGAAGAAGCGCGACCATTGGTCGGCATGTTCCATGAGTACCTGTTGCGCGGCGGATTTCCCCAAAGCGCCCTTCTCGAAAGCATCCCGATGGCGCAAAAACTCCTTCGTGAGGATATCGTTGACAAGGTGCTCAAACGCGACATGACCGCGCTGTTTGGCGTCCGCCGTATTCTGGAATTGGAGCAGGTTTTCCTCTACTTATGCCTCCATGACGGAGGTTTGCTCGATCTTCCTCAGTTATGCAATGCCCTGGATTTAAAGAGACCGACCGTCAGTAATTTCATCTCGCTCCTGGAAGGCACCCATTTAATTTATCGTCTGTTACCGTTTGGGTATGGGAAGCAAATCTTGCGAGCTCGGCCTAAAATTTATCTGGCCGATGCGGCAATCGCCCCAAGCGTCCTTCTGAAAGGTAAGTCTTTGCTGGAGGACAACGACGGACTGGCGAGAGCGGTGGAGTCCGCTTTTTTTAAGCACGTTTTTTCACGCTACTACAAGCAAAGCGTGGCTTTTTCTTTTTGGCGCGGGAAAAAAGAACAGGAAGTCGATATCATTGGAAGCTTGGGTGAAAGACTGGTTCCCTTCGAGGTAAAATATCGCCCGCAGTCCCGGATTGGAACCGGCGAACTGAAGGGGATGTGCGAATTCTGCAGGGAACACAAAGTGGAACGCGGCTATGTCATCACTCGGGATTTATCGGACTTTTCAATAATGGAAATCGATAATCGTGGCATGAGAACGCGGCTTTTAAAAATCCCCGCCCCGCTTGCTTGCTATTGGCTGGGCCGTTCCGAAGTCGAAAGTGCCGCTCCGTTCGAGAGTTGAGTTGAAGGGGCACGGCGCGCCGTGCCCCTAGGAAAATTCAAAAAAAAATCAGCGAAACGCCTCGGCGATGGCCTGCGAATTTGTTGCCGTTCAATTAAAGACAGACAAAGGTGAGTTCTCCTACTGTCCATTGAGTGCCTTGAGTTGACAAATTGATTTTTTTGTTGTATTATTTATACAACATGCATGACGAGGAGGACGTCGTGAAAAAATCGCTTCATTTCGGGAGGTATTTCGAGGAACTTCGACAAGCTCAAGGTCTGACCTTGCGGATGTTTTGCAAGAAAGCGTTCTGCGATCCTGCCAACATCAGCCGCATGGAGCGGGGATTGATCCCCCCGCCGAAAAGCCGGGAGATTCTTGAAAAATACGCCGAAACACTTGGTCTGGCCGAAGGATCGGACAATTGGTATAAATTCTTCGACCTTGCCGCCGCTGATCAGGGTATCGTGCCGCAGGACATCATGAATGACGCGGAACTAGTCAAGGTCCTGCCTGTCTTTTTCCGTACCTTGAGAGGCCAAAAACCGACGGAAAAAGAGATGACGAAGCTGGCCGAGAAGATCCGCAAAGGGATGAGATGAAGGGCGATCCCAAGAAATTCGAGGCGCCATTCATCCGCAAGGAAGATGCCTGGCTGCGTGCGGACCAAATTCGACAGAGATACTGGTCATCAGGGGAACTTCCGGTCGAAGTGGAATTGCTCCTCTACCCTCTGGGCCTGGAGCTGGTTCCGCATCACTCGATCAAAGAGACGGGCGATGTTGACGCACTACTCTTGGGCGATCTAAAAACCATCATCGTCGATTATCAAGACTACATGAACGACAAAATGCAGAACCGCCTTCGGTTTTCCATCGCTCATGAACTGGGGCATTTCGTGCTTCATCAAGATGTTTTCAAGGATATTGCACATGTGACCATCAAGGACTGGATCCAATTCATACGCCTGATCCCTCAGGCCGAATACTCGTATATCGAGCAACAGGCGTATGAGTTCGCCGGCAGGCTGCTGGTTCCATCCGATCGGCTGGGAAGGGAATTCCGCCAGTTGATCAAGAAGGCGAAAAATGCCGGTTTCTTAAGCTGGGACAAGACCGGGGAAGCGGCGCTCGGATTCATCGCCACACCCATATCGCGAATATTCGGCGTCTCGCTCGAGGTGATCGAGAAACGCCTCAGGCGCGAAGGTTTCTGGCCTATTCAAGCCATGAAGATATAGGGACACTGCACATCGTGCCCCTACGAAAATTCAATTAAAATTATCGAAACGCCTCGGCGATGGTCCGAGAATTTTTTAGCTTTTCCTTGAAGCAAAGCCTCGATCCCTGCATTGTGATCCCTGGAGAATGGGCGATCGGGCCAATCGCCTTGGCTTTGCCCCTCAGCTTGACGATGTACTTGCCGCTGTCCCGATAGGGCCTGATCGACGCGATCCGGCCGTAATGGGTGATCTGATGGCCGGGGGATGTCACATAAATCGCGATGTATTTCAGGTGTGGAATGATTCGTTTGGACAAACGGATCGCCCACCAGCAATTTTTCCTTAGAAATTCTTTTTCGAAGCCGTCCGGATGTGCCGGGCAGACGATGGTATCGAACTCACCACGCCGTCGCCTTTCCCTTTTATCCTTCGAGATCTCCATAGCTTCATTGCCCGTGATCTCGAACAGCTCCCGCCGCTGCATGAGCTGGACCTTATGCCTGAAAAGCTTGAAAAGGTCTCTCGAATTCATGAACTTGCCGGTCACCCGGTTGCCCTTGGGCATTGAAATTCTCAAAACCAGCGATTCAAGTTCCTTCAAATGCTCGTCGCCCTGGGTCTGGTTCTCAAATTTACAACCATACTGATGCGACAGATCCCCATCATCCAGCGCCAGCACGGTCTCGTCCGTTACCTTGCCGAC
>JAFGST010000259.1 GCA_016934475.1 Candidatus Aminicenantota bacterium
CCGAGACCCAGGTGGTGCTGATGCGCCTGCGGAGCGACCTGGTCGACATCCTGGAGGGAGCGGCCGACCAGAACCTGTTCGAGGTCGCCAGCGAGTGGGACGAGAACGTCTCCGGCTGCGTCGTCCTGGCCGCCAAGGGTTATCCCCAGCGTTACACCAGCGGGCACCGCATCGAGGGATTGGAGCGCGCCCGGTCGCTGGGCGTGGAGATCTTCCATGCCGGCACCGTCCAGGACGCGGACGGCCTGGCCAGCGCCGGCGGCCGGGTACTCAACGTCTGCGCCACGGCCCCGACCCTGAAGGAGGCCATGGCCAAGATCTACGACGGCATCTCCTTCATCACCTTCGACGACATGGTCTTTCGCCGCGACATCGGCTGGAGCGGCAAATGAGCGCCCAGGTCGCCTTCCTGCTGGGATCGGATTCCGATTTTCCCGCCGTGGAGAAGGGGATCGCCCTACTGCGCCGCCTGCAGGTGGACGTGGAGGTCGAGGTGAGCTCGGCGCACCGCACGCCGGAGCGGACCCTGGAGATCGTGCGCGCCTGCGAGAAAAGCGGCGTGCAGGTGATCGTCGCCGCCGCCGGCGGCGCCGCCCACCTGCCGGGGGTCGTGGCCGGCCACACCCTCCTGCCGGTGCTGGGTGTGCCCATGGCCTCGGCGCTCTCCGGCCTCGACTCCCTGCTGGCCATGGTGCAGATGCCGGCCGGCGTGCCGGTGGCCGTGTTCGGCATCGGTGAATCCGGCGCCGTCAACGCCGCCCTGTTCGCCGCCGAAATGCTGGCCGGCGGCGACCCGGGATTGCGCGAACGGCTCCAGTCCTACCGCGCCGAGCAGCGGCAGGCCGTGCTGGCCAAGGACCGCCGGCTGAAGGAAAGGCTGGCCAAGGAATGAAGTTCGTCGTCGAGTGCTTCGGCTGCCGCAGCAACCAGGCCGAGGTCCAGGAATGGATCATCGAGCTGGAGAAGCGCGGCTACCAGCTCACCACCCGGGCCGCCGAGGCCGCCTTCGGCATCATCAACACCTGCAGCGTCACGGAGAAGGCCGAGCGCGACGCCCTGCGCGCCATCCAGCGCGCGTACCGCCACACGGCCGCCCGGTGGATCGTCGCCGGCTGCACCGTCAACCGCGCCCGGGCGACCCTGGAGGCGAAGTACCGCGATTATTTTTTTTTTGACAACCGGCAGAAGCGCCGGCTGGTGGAGGCCGTCTGCGAGCTGTTTCCCGCCGACGATCGCTTGGTTTACCATTCGGCCTTCCGCTCGCGGGTCTTCCTCAAGGTCCAGGACGGCTGCAATTTCCGCTGCTCGTACTGCATCGTCCCTTCCCTGCGCGGCAAGGCGCAGAGCCTGCCCCGGAAGGATGTCCTGGCCAAGGTGCGCCACTACGCCGGCCTGGGCTACCGCGAGTTCGTGCTCACCGGCATCAACCTCTCCTCCTACGGATACGACTTGTTCCCGCGCGAGACCCTGCTCGACCTGGTCGTGGAGGTCCAGCACCTGCGGGGCGTGGAGATCGTCCGCCTGAGTTCGCTCGACCCGCGATTCATCCGCTACCACTTCGTCCGCGAGCTGGCCGCCATGCCCAAGGTGGCCGACAGCTTCCACTTCTCCTTCCAGAGTGGCAGCGACGCCGTCATCCGGCGCATGAACCGCGGCATCCGCAGCGCCGAGTATCTGAAGATCCTCTCCCACTTCCGCGAATACTATCCCGAGGCCAACCTGGGCGCCGACCTCATCGTCGGCTTCCCGGGGGAGAGCGAGAAGGAATTCCGCGAGACGGTGGCCTTTCTGCAGGAGGCGTCGCTGAACTACCTGCACGTCTTTCCCTTCTCGCCGCGGCCCGGGACCCGGGCCGCCGCCCTGGAGCCGCTGCCGGCGCCGCTGGTGCGTGCCCGCGCCGCCGAGCTGAAGGAACTGGGGCTGCAGATGAAGCTGGCCTACCGTGACCGCTGCCGCGGGCGCACCTTCCCCGGCATCCTCATAGAGGAGAACCCCCACTACGCCCTAGTGGTCACCCGCAACTTCCTTTCGGTGCGCGTGCCGCCGGTGCGCGGCTACAAGAAGAGGAAGCTGCATGTGCGCGTCGAGCGCGTGCTCAACGAAAACCTTTGCGAGGGCAAGATTGCCTAGGAAATGGGCGGTGCTGCTGCTGGTCGCGGTCCTGGCCGGGCAGGGGGCGCTGCGCGGCGAGGAGAAGAAGACCGAGGACCCCAGGCTGCGCAAGGCGCTGGAAAGATCGCTGCTGTTCCCGGGACTGGGCCAGCTGGGCGAAAAGCAGTACCTCAAGGCCGCCCTCTTCGCCGCAACCGAGATCGCCTGCCTGGCGCTGGTCGTCGTCAACGCCCGTCGGGGCAACGATGCCTACAGGAACTACCGCGAGGCGACCACGATCGACGGGGCCGTGGAGTGGCGCCAGCGGACCGAATCGTTCGATCAACGGCGCAATACCGCCATCCTGGCCGCGACCGGGATCTGGGTGCTGAACATGATCGACATCTTCTTGCACGCCAAGAGGAGGTACGGACGCAAGAAGTCCGTGGCCTTCCACCCTTACTACCGCCATGAAAACCATGCGTACGGCGTCGGCGCTTCTTGCCGTTTTTAGCCTTCTCTGCCTGGCCGGATGCAACGACCGGTTCTTCGACAACCCCTACGACCCCGAGGTCGAGACGGTCGCCTACGAGATCCTGGCCACCCTGCAGGTCGCCGGCCTGGCCCCGGTCGACCTGTCCTTCAGCGGCGACGTGCTGTGGGCGGTGGATGCCCGCTCGCGGGTGCTGGCGCTGAACTATAACTCCGGGGCGCTGGTCCGCGAACTCGATTTCCCTCTGGCGGCCGCCGGTGTCGCCTACGACGGCGAGGACCTCTGGCTGAGCGTCAAGGACACGGCGCAACTGGTTCTGGTCAACATCGTCAACGGCGCCCAGATCCGGGTGCTCAAGCTGCTGCGGGGCAGCTTCGGGCCCCTGGACTATTCCTCCGGGCGCCTCTACGTCGCCGACCGCCTTTCCAACTCGGTGCTGGTCGTCGATCCCGACAGCGGGGACATCGTGCGCACGGTCTCCCAGCCCGGCTTCGCCATCGACGGCGTCTGCTTCAACGGCGCCAACCTCTGGACCATCGACGCCTCGCAGGCGAAATTCTTCCGCCTCGACGAATTCGGCGCCGTGCTGAGCCACTACCCGGCGCCGTCCCGCTCCGTCTCCGGCCTGGCCTTCGCCGAGGGGATCTTCTGGTGCGGCGATCGTTCGGGGAAGATTTTCAAGATCCGCTTTCAATGAAGAAAGTCTTGGTGATCCTGCTGGCGGCCGTTGCCTGGCGTCCGTGCCTGTCGGCCAAGGAGCTCCTGGAAATCAAGGGCGACTATCTGCTCTACAGCTACGACCACAATTATGTCTACAGCCAGGGGGCCGTCCAGCTGCGCAGCGCCGCCTGGACCATCCGGGCCGGCGTGCTGGAGGTCGACGTGCTGCACCGCGTCGCCCGGGCCGCCCGCGGCTGCCGAGTCGAGGCCGCGGGGCGCAGCCACGAGGCCGACCTGCTGGAAATCGACCTGGAGACGCTGGCCCTGAGGCTTACGGTCTTCGAGGAGAGCGTCCGCTCCTGGAGTCTGCCCGGAGGCAGGAAGAGCGGGAAGGAGACAGCCGCCGGGATCGCGCCCTTCACCGCGATCGACCTGGAGGCATTGAGGAAATCGCTGGTCTATTTCCTGAACCGGCGCATCGTCATCACTCCGGGCTACGGGGTCTACGGCTACGGATCAACCGCCTTCATTGAGGGCGTGCAGTCGCTGTCGTTCAAGAAGTTCAAGCTCGACCACGGCAGCGGCACGACGAACGTGGAGGGGGCGGGGATCGACAAGATCTGGTACACTTCGTCCCAGGGGGCGGTGGTCAACGGCCACCTGACGCTGGAGAAGCCGCTGAAAAAGGGCGCGGCCAAGACGGCCAACTCGCTGAACCTGAAGTATGATATCCTGAACCGCGGCGTGCCTCCCCGGGCCAAGGTCTATTTCACCTCCGGCAGCTCGCTCGACCTGAGCCGCAGGATCTCGCTGGGCCTGAGCGCCAATTTCATCACCGGCAACATGTTCAGCGCCGTGCTGGCGCTGCGCAACCAATGGACCCCGCGCTGGAGCAGCGAACTGGCGGCCGAGTACAGCCGCAACATCTCCGGGCGGGAGGAGACGTGGCTGCGGCTGCGCTCCGGCCTGCAGGAGAAGGTGCTGGGCCAGTTGCAGCTCAGCATGGGAGTCGAGAGGCGAAGCCAGTACCAGGCCGAGATCTCCCTGCAGAACCAGGCGGTGAAGAACGTTACCCTTTCCCTGCGCCACTCGCTCTCGCGCCTCCTCTTCGACGAGCAGTCGACCAACCGCCTGCGCACCTCGGGTTTCTCGCTGGCCTATTCCCATCGCCTGTTCCAGATGGCCGCCGATTATTCCTTCCACAAGGACCTGCTGCACGAGCAGAGCCAGGGGACGCCGCGCTTCACGCTGGCCGCCACGCCCTTCCGCCTCTACCATGGGCTGCTGCTCGTGAATTTCACCTCCAGCTTCACGATCAACCGCCTGAACCTGGCCGGACAGCTCGACGAGCAGCGCCAGGCCAACCTGGCCCTGAGCCTGCAGAGCGAGACCGTCCGCCTGGGAGGCGGCCCGGGCTTCAGCGTCGCCCTCGCCGCCGAGCAGCTGCTGGAGCGGCAGCGCCCCGACCAGTTCACCTCGCTCGGCGGCATCTTCAAATGCAGCCAGGCCGTCGGCACTTTCGCCGACCTCGATTTCCTGTACAATTACCACACGCGGCGCCGGACCGAGGCCTGGTTTGTCCAGGGCAGCACGTCCCAAGACTGGTCGGCGGTGCTGCGCTTGAAGGAGGGCTCGCAGCGGCTCAAGGGCTGGGTCTCCGTCTCCTACGACAGCAAGGCCGGAAACTTCACCAGCGGCTTCCTGGACGTCGCCGTTTCCCTTGTCAAGAACTGGCAGGTGCAGACGCAGATGAACTACGACTTCCTGTTCCGCAACTTCAACTACGACCTGTACCTCATCCGCCTTGCCGGCCGCATCATGGTCCGCGCCTCCTACCGCTCGCTTTCGCGAAAATTCCTGCTGGAGATCCTTCCGCGCTAGCATGCGCTGCAAACGGCGGGGCACCGTGTCTCCATCCTGCAGCCAGGAACCCCGGCCCGCAGGCCTGCCGGTGGGTCCGGGCCTGGCTTCCCGCCTCCTTTCCCTGCGGCGCTTCGCCGGCCTGAAGCGAACGCTGCGCGCCATGCGCTACCGCAATTACCGGTTGTATTTCGGGGGCCAGGGCATTTCCCTGACCGGCTCCTGGATGCAGCAGGTGGCCATGGGCTGGCTGGTCTACCGCCTGACCGGCTCGGCTTTTTACCTCGGGCTGGTGGCGTTCTTTGCCCAGGTGCCGGTGATCTTCATGTCGCCCTTCTCGGGTGTTCTGGCCGATCGCTGGGACCGCATGCGCATCATGCTGGCGGCCCAGGGCCTGGCCATGGTCCAGGCCCTGCTCCTGGCGTTCCTGATGTTCAGCGGCGCCATCGCCCCCTGGCACCTGCTGCCGCTGGCCTTCTTGCTGGGGACGGCCAACGCCCTGGACGCGCCGGCCCGCCACTCCTTCATCGTCCAGGTGGTGGAGCGGAAGGAGGACCTGGGAAACGCCATCGCCCTGAACTCGGCCATGTTCAACGGCGCCCGCCTGGTCGGCCCGCCGATCGCCGGCCTGCTGGTGGCCCTGACCGGGGAGGGGATCTGCTTCCTGATCAACGGCATCAGCTACCTGGCGGTGATCTTCGCCCTGCTGGCCATGAGGTTCGAATCCAAGAAGGCGGTCGCCGTCAAGCTGAATTTTTGGTCGCAGCTGCGGGAGGGCTTCGTCTACACCTTCGGCCTGCAGCCCATCCGCCTGATCATGGCCCTTATCGCTTGGATCAGCCTGGTCGGGATGTCGTACCTGACCTTGATGCCGGTTTTCGTGGGCAAGGCCTTGAACGGCGGCCCGCACAGCCTGGGATTTCTCATGGGCGCGGCCGGCTGCGGGGCGCTGCTGGGGGCGCTGGTCCTGGCCTCGCGCCCCGATACCCGCGGCCTGGAAAAAATCATGGTGGGCGGATCGGTCACATTCAGCCTGGGCCTGGTCGCCCTCTCCCTGGCCCGGGTTTTCTGGCAGGCCATGCCCCTGCTTTTCCTGGGTGGGATGGGGATGATGGTGCAGATGGCCTCAGCCAACACCTACCTGCAGCACCTGGTCAGCGACGACAAGAGGGCGCGGGTAATGAGCATCTACACCATGGCCTTCATCGGCGCCACGCCCATCGGCAGCTTCCTGTTCGGCACACTGGCCAGCGGCATCGGCGTGCGGTCGGCGCTGGCCTGCGGCGGCGTGCTTTCCCTGGCCGGCACCATGGTCTTCGCCCACAGGTTCCTGCCGCTGCGGGGATATAATTAATCCAACATGATCCATTCATATTATGCGCATCGCAGGAATGCAAATTCGCTTTTCCTACCTGTATGCTGCTGGTTTTGCTTATCTCGGGAATTGCGGTACAATGGCTTCATGAAGGAAGGAGCCGTCGTCCTGTTCTCCGGCGGCATTGATTCGACCACGGCGCTGTACTGGGCGCGAAAGCGGTTCGAACCCGTGCGGGCACTGGTCTTCGACTACGGCCAGCGCCACCGCGTCGAGGTGAAGATGGCCCGCCGGATTGCCTCGCGCCTGAGCGTCCCCTGCGACGTCGTGCGCCTCCCCCTCCGGGAGCTGCTGCGCTCGGCGCTCCTCGACGACGGGCGCCCCATCGCCTCCTCCCTGGCCGCTTCCCGCCGCGAGCCCGGACCGCCCTCGACCTACGTTCCGTTCCGCAACGGCATCTTCCTGGCCGTGGCCGCCGCCTACGCCGAATCACGAGGCTGCCGCCGCCTGGTCGTAGGCTTCAACTCGGTCGACACGCCCGATTACCCGGATACGACGGAGGCTTTCGCCCGCAGGATGGCGGCGGCGATCAACGCCGGCTCCTCGGCGGCCAAGGGCGGCAGGAGGTTCCGCGTCCAAGCGCCGCTGGGGCGCTTGAGCAAGAAAGAGATCATCGCCCTGGGCCTCGAGCTGGGAGCGGATTACTCCCGTTCGGTCTCCTGTTACCGCGGCCGGGAGGTCCCCTGCCGGCGCTGCCCCTCCTGCGACATACGCCGGCGCGCCTTCGCGGGGCTGGGAATGGCCGACCCGCTGTTGGAGCGGCTGCGCAAGGAGGGAAGGGCATGAGCTGGGAGCTGGTCGTCAGGCAGAAATTCTCCGCGGCCCATTTCCTGGAGAATTACAAGGGCAAGTGCGAGAAGATGCACGGGCACACATTCGAGCTGGAGGTTCATCTGCGCACGGAGGCGCTGGACTCCTCGGGCATCTCCATCGACTTCGGCCCGATCAAGGAGTTCCTGCGCGGCCTGGTCCCCGACCACAAGGTGCTCAACGAGGCCTACGATTTCTCCCCGTCGGCGGAGAACCTGGCCCGTCATTTCTATCGCTGTATCGGGGAGAAGTACCCTGTCTCCAAGGTGATCGTCTGGGAATCGGAGGACGCCGGCGCGGCCTATGCTGAAGATCAATGAGATCTTCTGGTCGGCCCAGGGAGAGGGGGTGGAGAGCGGTCTGCCCGCGATCTTCGTGCGCCTGGCCGGCTGCTCGCTGCGCTGCCCCTACTGCGATACCCGCGGAGCCTGGGCGCGGGGCCGGAGCATGGAGGTCGCCGCGGTCGCGGCGGCGGCGGCGGAGCTGAAGGCCGCCCACCCGCGCTCGCGACTGGTGGTCACGGGCGGCGAGCCGCTTGAGCAGGACTTGAAGGGGCTGCTGGCCCTCTTCCGCCGCCGGCGATGGTTCACGGCCGTCGAGACCAACGGTCTGCATTTCCAGGACCTGCCCTGCGATTGGTGGACGGTCTCGCCCAAGGATGTCGCCGGCTTCCGCGTCCACCCGCGTTTGTGGGCGAAAGCGAACGAGATCAAGCTGCTGGTCACGCCCGCCCTCGACCTGGCGACGGTCGAGCGCCTGCGCGGCCGCTGCGATGCGCCGATCATCCTCCAGCCCCAGCGCCACGACCGTCACCGCTATCGCCGCGCCTTCGCCTTCTTCAAGGCCTGCACCCGCGCCGGCATTCCCGGCGTGCGCCTCGGGCTGCAGCTTCACGCCGTCTACCGCGTCCCCTGAGGCCCCTAAGGAGGCGCGCCCCTCAAGGCGCTGACGCGAAAAAAAAAAAAATTTTTTCTATTGCATTCGGTGGCGGCCTGGTGTATAATGCGCATGATTGAGTTCAGTGAATGGTTCAAGTGTTTGAAAATTCGTTGGTTTGCCGAAGATCCCCGCAAGATTTGGACAAATCCC
>JAFGST010000260.1 GCA_016934475.1 Candidatus Aminicenantota bacterium
CTGCAGGCGGTCGTGCCCATCGAGAAGCTGCTGGAGGAATTCCCCAAGATGATCGTCAACCAGGCCGGGCGGCGCTGCGTCAGCAACGGCATGGCGCTGAAGGCCGCCGACGTGCTGAAGATCTTTCCCGCCGCCAGCAGCGAATATTTCCGCATCTTCGACGACGAGGGCCAGCTGCTGGCCATCGCCCAGAAGGAGCCCCAGGCCATGAGCTTCAAGCCTTGCTTGGTTATTCCTGCGGAAGAATAGCCGACAGACGACAGAAAACAGAGGACAGAATAACAATTCCGCGCAGAGATTCGCGCGTGGGTTTGGGTGAAGGTGGGGACGGACAATTTCCAAGTTCCAAATTCCAATTTCCAAAACAAAGCAAAGAAAGGATCTATGCCTTCACTTTTTCCTTTTACCTTTTTCCTTTTAAGGGCCTTGGTTTGGGTCATTGGGTAATTGGTGCTTGGTGCTTGTTTGGATTTTGGTGCTTGGGATTTGGTGCTTGAAATTTGATGTTTCGCACCCTTATGCCGCAGGAACGGAGTACGTATCCCGGCTGGCTTCTGAACTCTAGCGCCGGCTGCCCTTCTTCTGTGAGCCCTGGAACGATGCCGCGGCGGTCGTCGAGACGCGGGTGGCGCTCCAGGTGCCGCTGACGGCGACGTCGGCCGTGCGGTAGCGCTTGCAGGTGCCGCTCATCGTGTCCTCGTCGGAGAAATCGCCCGTGTACTCATAGGTGACGTCAGGGAATGCCAGCGTGAAGTTGACCGAGGCGTCCTCGTATTCCCAGGTGCCGCTGCCCCCCTCGCTGTCGCTGACGGTGCCGCCCGTGAAGCTGCCGCTGAAGGTCACCGTGACCTCGAACGAGCTGCCGTCGTTGTAGGATTCGCTCAGCAGCCAGGTTCCCCGCACGACGTATTTCTCATAGGCGCTGACCGCCAGGACATAGTCCTCGCTCATGGTGATGGTGCCGCTGCTGACGACGTCGACCCCGTCCAGCTTCACGCTCAGCTGGGAATAGCCCTCCTCCAGGGCGTAGGCATAGGCCACCACGGTGCCCTGCTTGTAGAGATAGCTCCCCGCCGCCGGCGTGCCCGTCACGCCGTTGGCCACCGTGACCGTCAGCTTGTACTGGCGGTTGTCGTTCGAGTAGGCCTGCAGCGTGTGGTCGCCGGAGATGGTGAGCGTGCCGCTGGCGGCGGCCTCCCTGCCGTCCAGGAGCACGGTCAGCGTTTCGTAGCCGGCCTCGAGGGCGAAGCGGTAGGCCACCGTGTCGCCCACGTTGTATTCGTGGGTGCCGGCGGCCGGGGAGCCCGTGACGCCCTCGGAGAGGACGACCTCCAGGGTTCCCGTTTCCACCTCCGCCTGCTTGCAGGAAGCCAGCAACAAGAGTGCCGCCGACACGAGCACGCCCATGACGATCATGATGTGACGCTTCATTTCTCTCCTCCCACCGCTACAGGCGGATCCCCACTCCCAGCGCCAGGTGCAGGCCGCCCAGGTTGCTGCGCACGTCGTCGACCTTGTCGGGGGCGTAGGCGTACCCCGCGGATGCTTCCGCGAAGAGGCTCTTGACCAGGCCGAAAGTGACCGAGAGGCTCCCGCGCAGTCCGATTGCGGCCTGGCTGGATTTCTCGTCGCGGATGAACTGCGACGTGCCGATTTCGCGGACCGTGGCGGCGATGGCGTGGTGCACGCTGCAGATACCGGCTTCGACCCGGACGCCGATCTGCCGGGGTTCGAAATAGCCGACGAAAAAACCGCAGCCCCCGGCGATCATCCTCTTGCCCAGGGCGCGCTCGACGCGGATGTCGGGGTTGAACGAGCCCTTGCTGTCCCAGCCGTCCCAGCCGTCGCGCATGGGCAGATAGCCGTGGCTGGCCCAGAGGTAAAGGTTGCCCGAGACCGCGACCGCGGCCTTGGCCTCGAAAAAGACCTTGCCTTGGCCCTCCTGCCCGGTGAAATCGTTCTTGGCCATGTCCAGGTAGTTGCCGTACATGTTGAGGATAATCCGCCCGCCGGACGCCGAAAGGGCGCCGGCGCACACGAGCGCCGTGCAAACAAGGGCCGCCAGCTTTTTCATTCCTGCCTCCTGGGGGAGCATGGCATGGTCGCCAAATATGCAGACGTCATTGTAACATACATCGGCCGTTTTCCCTGCATGGTTCCATCAGAATGAAAAATAAATGTGTCAGTGCCAGTGACAACGCCGGCAAGAAAGCTCGCCGATATTCAAGTGCCGGTAATGGTTTTCGTAGGAGCAAAGGGCAATATGAGGATCTCTACCATCACTTTTTCCTTTTACCTTTTACCTTTTTCCTTTGCATTTCCTTGTCGAAATACTCTCCCTTGCAGACCAGGCGGGTGACGGTGCGCACGTGGATGCCGCCCTGCCAGCGGACGTGGATCTCCGGGGGATACTCTTCCCCTTGGCCGCTGGGAGCCGTCCAGCGCTCGATCACCAGGCGGTCCCCGGCCAGGCCCAGGCGGCGCAGCACGGCGAACACGGCGGCGCTGCCCGTCGAGGAGGCGGGCGTGGGTCCCACCCCCCGCTCGTAGAAAAAAACCCGGCAGTGCTCCCGGGAAACGAACTGCACGAACTCCACGTTGACGCGCCCGGGGAAGAGCGCGTGCCCTTGCAGCTTCTTACCCAGCGCCGCCAGGCGGGCCGCAGAGGGGAGGGTGCGGCACAGGACGACGGCATGGGGATTGGCCACGGCCACCGGGTAGAACTTCACGCCGGCGGCGCGGTAGCCGGCCTGGCGCGCGCGCAGGAAGGGGAAGAAATCCCGGGCCGCGAAATCGGGGCGGCCGATCTCCACGTCGAGGTGGAAGACGGGACCCTGCCGCCCCAGCAGCGCGACGCGACGAGGGCCGCAGGCGGTCCTCAGCAGCAGGGGCGTCGCGGCGCGGCGACGCTGGAGCAGGGTGGCGGCCAGCGCCGCCATGCCGTTGCCCGACAACTCGGCCGCCCCGCCGTCGCGGTTGCGGACCTGGAACTCGATCCTGAACTTTCCGCCCCCCGGGGAAGCCGATACCCGCTTAAGGCTGCTTTCCCCGGGGACGGCGGCCTTGCGGCCCGCCAGCCGGTAGAAGACGACGCCGTCGCCGCCGACGCCCGTCCGCCGGTCGCAGATCTCCCGCGCCAGCGCCTCCGGATCGGCCCGGCCCGCCAGCTCCTCGGCGGCGACGACGATGAAATCGTTGCCGAAGGAGCTGGCCTTGTAAAAGGTCATTCGGGCAGGGAGAAGCGGATGAAGAACTCGTCGCCGTCGCGGTTGATCAGCATCATGACCACGGAGCCGCCGCGGCGCTCGCCCATGAGGCGCAGGAACTCCTCGACGCTCTCGATCTCGTTGCGGTTCACGGCCAGGATGACGTCGCCGGCCTTCAGCCCGTTGCGGGCCGCCACGCCGTTCCACTCCACGTTCTCGACCACCAGCCCCTTCGCGGTCTTCAGCTCGTACTGTCGGGCCAGGGCGGGCGTGTTCTCTATCAGGGTCATGCCCAGGTTCAGCCCCTTGCTCTGGACGACGGCGCGCTCCCGGGACGATTCCGGGGCCTCGCTGACCTTGACCGTGAACGTTTTCTTGTCGCGGTTGCGGTAGACGGTGACGTCGATCTCGTCGCCGGGGGCCGAGTTGGCGATCTCCATCTGCAAACCGGCCGCCGACTTGATCTCCTTGCCGTTGATGGCCACGATCAGGTCGTAGCGCTTCAGGCCCGCCCGCTGGGCCGGCGAGTTGTCCTCGACGCGCAGCACCAGCACGCCGGCGCCGCGCAGGTCCAGGTCCTTGGCCTCGCTCTCGCTGATGTCCTGGATCTGGATGCCGAACCAGCCGCGCACCACCTTGCCCTTGGCCTTGAGGTCGGCGACCACCTTCTTGGCCATGTTGGTCGGGATGGCGAAGCCGATGCCGATGTTGCCGGCGCTGGGGGTGAGAATGGTGGAATTGATGCCGATGGCCTCGCCGGCCATGTTGATCAGCGGCCCCCCCGAGTTGCCCATGTTGATGGCGGCGTCGGTCTGCAGGAAATCCTCGTACTGGGCCAAGCCGAGCTGGCGGCCCTTGGCCGAGATGATCCCCGAGGTCACCGTCAGGTCCTGGCCGAAGGGATTGCCGATGGCCAGCACCCATTCGCCCACCTCGACGCGGTTGGAGTCGCCCATGACGATATAGGGCACGTTCTTCTCGCTGACCTTCAACAGGGCCAGGTCGGTCTTGGGATCGCTGCCGATGATCTTGGCGGTGAACTCGTTCTTGTCGATGTCGAAGACCTTGACCTTGACGGCGTCCTTGACCACGTGGTTGTTGGTCAGGATGTAGCCGTCGGCGGAGATGAAGAAGCCCGAGCCCTCCCCGGAGCGCCGCTCCTGGCGCCGCGGGACGTTGAAGAACTGGTCGAAGAAATCGTCGCCGAACAGGGAGCGCCTTTCGACGATGGATTCCGAGATGACCTTGACCACCGCCGGCTTGACCTTGCGCACGATCTCGACGAAGCCGCCGGGGGCGCCCGGGACCTCCGCGGACTGGGCGTTGGCCACGGATGGGGAAAGGATCGGCTCCTCGTTCACTCCTTTCTGCAGGAAGCCGAAGCTGAGAGCAAAAAACACCGCGCCGGCCAGGAAGCTGGCCCCGGCGACCAAACCTATCTTTTTCATGTGCTCCTCCTTGGAATTCATGTTTTTATCACAATAAAGACGCCATAAGATCCCTTGCGGTTTCATTTCTTCCCCAGGCTCTGGATGAAGTTGAGGATGCCCAAGTAGAGGCCGGCGGCCACGGTCTGGCGGTACTCGGGAGTGCCCAGGCGCCGTCCCTCCAGCGGGTGGCTGAGGAAGGAGACCTCGACCAGGGCCGAGGGCATCTGGGCGCCCAGCAGGACGTAGAAGGGCGCCTTCTTGACCCCCAGGTCCTCGATCACGTCGTACTTGCGCTTCAGGTTGGCGACCATGCTCTCCTGCACGAAGCGGGTCAGGATCCGCGACTCGGAGATGTTGCAGTTCTTGAGGATCTGGTCGAGGATGGTGCGCATGTCGGCCATGGACTTGCTGCTCATGGCGTTCTCCAGGGCGGCCACCTCCATGGCCCAGGGATCGGCGGTGATGTTCAGGTAATACGACTCCACGCCGCGGGCGTTCTGGCGCGGGGCCGAGTTGGTATGGATGGAGATGAAGATGTCGCCCTGGTTGGAGTTGGCGATGGCCGCCCGCTCCTCCAGGGGCACGTACTCGTCGCGGGGGCGGGTGAGGATGATCTCGAACTCCTTGTGCTCGTTGAGAATGACGTTCAGGCGCTTGGCGATGTCCAGGGTGATATCCTTCTCCCGCAGGCCGAGCCGGCGGTTGGACGTCCCCGGGTCCTTGCCGCCGTGTCCCGGGTCGATGACGATGCGGTGCACCCCCAGGCCCAGCTGGCGGGCGATGGAGGGAACCCCTTGCCCTCCCGCGACGGGCGGTGGCTCTTGGCGGGCGCGGCTGACGAACTCGTCCTGGCGGTAAATGTCGAAGACGATGCGGAAGGGCGAGGTAAGGTAGAAGCGGTTGTACTTTCCGATGCGGTCGAAATCGAAGACCACGCGCAGGGTCTGGGCCGGGCGCTGGCCGAGGCGGATGCGCTGCAGGTTGCCGGCCTGGATGCGGATCTCACTCTTCTTGTCGAGCGGGTAATCCGCCGCGAAGCGGCAGTTCTTCAGGTCGAAGAAAAGGCGGGCGTCCTCGCCTCCCTTGAGAACCTTTTCGCCGATCTTGACCTCGCCGCTCAGGTCCAGGACCACGCGCGTGTATTCGGGGTAGGAATAGTAGCGGATGTTCTGCAGTCGCACCGGGCCCCGGGCCGCGAAGGCCGCAGCCGCGGCCAGCAGGATCAGGAAAGCCGATGTGCGTTTGATCACGCTTAAAATTTACAGGAATTCGCACTATAAATCAATAAGTGTGAGTGTAAGTGACAGTGTCAGCAAGGCAATTTATCGAGCTCTAGATAGCGGAAAGGATTTCGTTTCATTTTATCAGCAGACATTAAACTATGTAGCCCAACACTGATCTTCTTACTGGTACGAATAGGCTGTTCTATGGCTTTGCTGACACTGTCACTTACACTGACACTAGAAGATCGTTGATTTCTTGAAATAAAGAAAAAGGAGAGAACCTTCCCTCTCTCCCCCCTTACATTGTGACCCTTATTAAAGCTTGTCTATATGATGTTCTGAAACCGGGGGGAAAACAATCGGGAAATTCCCGATTCGGCGGTTCCAAAAACCTTAGTGCATGGAAGGCGTGGTTCGACGTTCGAAGTTCGCTGTTGAAGAAAGGTTCTACTATCTGTTTTTATCTTCGTTTGGGTCATTTGGACATTGGATGCTGGTGCTTGTTTGGAATTTAGAGCTTGGGATTTGGAATTTTAGTCTTCCGAATGTTTTTTTCTTGCCGTACGCCGTTAACCGTCCACCGTTGACCAATTCCTACGTGTCCAGCGACGTGATCCCCTCCTTTATGGCGTACTTGGTCAGCTCGGCGATGCTGAAGATGTTCAGCTTGTCCATGATGTGCTGGCGGTGGGTCTCCACCGTCTTGACCGACACCCCCAGCTGGTCGGCGATGCGCTTGGTGGTGCCGCCCTCGGCCAGCAGCTGCAGGATCTCCTTCTCGCGCGGGCTGAGGAGCGAGGATTCGCCCCGGCGCATGCGCTGGATGTAGTCGCGGATCACGACGCCGGATATCATGGTGCACAGGTAGGTCCGCCCCGCCATCACCTGGCGGACGGCCTGCAGCAGCTCCTCATAGGCGCAGTCCTTCAGCAGGTAGGCCACGGCCCCGGCCTCGAACATGCCGGCCACGAAGCGCTTGTCGGCGTGCATCGAGAGGGCGATGACCCGCGTCCCCTGCCCCTTGGCCAGGACCATGCGCGTGGCGTCCATGCCGTTCAGGTCCTCCATGGAGATGTCCATGATCAGGATGTCGGGGCGCAGCCGCTCGGCCAGGCGCACGGCCTCGCGGCCGTTCTTGGCCTCGGCGACCACCTCCAGGTCGGGCTCGCGCTCGAACATGAGGCGCAGCCCGTCGCGCATGATCTTGTGGTCGTCGGCGATGAGGATCTTCACGCTCATGCGTCCCCCTTGCCCGCCGCCGGGACGGTCAGGACGACCTGCGACCCCTGCCCCGGCTTGGAGCGGACCTCCAGGCGGCCGCCCATGTAGTTCAGGCGCTCGTGCACGCTGAAGAAGCCGAATCCCGCCTTCGGGTTCTTGGGATCGCGCACGCGGGCAGTGTCGAAGCCCACGCCGTCGTCGTTGACCTGGATCAGCAGCGATCCTCCCTCGCGCGCCAGGATGACCTTGGCCCGCTTGGCCTGGGAGTGCTTGCCCACGTTGACCAGGAGCTCGCGGACCACCTGGAACAGGATCACCTGGCGGTCGTCGGCCAGCGCCAGGTCGCCGGCGCGGTCCTCGAAATCGATGTTCACGCGAAACTGCTCGCCGATGCGCTCGGCCAGCCACTCCAGCGCCGCGCGGAAGCCCAGCTCGTAGAGCACCGGCGGACTGAGGTCGAGGATCAGGGAGCGGGCGTCCTGGATGCTGCACTCCAGCAGCCGGCGCACGGCCGACAGCTCGGTCTGCAGTGCCTCATTGCCGGGCCCCTTCTCCAGGGCGGCGACCTTGAGCTTGCACAGGGCCAAGTTCTGCCCGATCTGGTCATGGAGGTCGGAGGCGATGCGCCGCCGCTCCTTCTCCTCGACCAGCGTGATCTCCAAGGAGAGGGCCCGCAGCTGCTCCTGGTAGGCCAAGAGCTTGCTCTCGGCCTCCTTTCTCTCGCTGACGTCGCGGGTGATCACCAGCACATGGCCGGGGGCGGTGCGCACGTAGTCGACGACCAGCCACTTGCTCTCCCCGGTGGACTGGAAGCGGTAGAGGATCTCCTCGTTCAGCCTCCTGCCGCGGCTCATCGCCGCCTTGATCTTTCTGGCAAGATCGGGACGATCGCCGTAGAGCCTTTTTACCTCGATGCCCACGAAATCCTTGATTTTCCCGTGCGTGATCGCCTCGGCCTCCCGGTTGTACTGCTCCAGCACGACGCGGCCGTCGCCCTGGCGCACCCACATGTAGGCCGGGCTGGGGATGGCGGCGAAGGTGCGCCGGAAGGTCTCCTCGCTCTGGCGCAGGACGGCCTCGCTGCGCTTGCGCTCGCTGATGTCGCGCTGCAGGGAGAAATAGGCCTTGATCTCTCCGCCGGCGTCCCGCAGCGGCATCACCTTGTACTCGCAGTAGAACGTCGAGCCGTCCTTGCGCCGGTTCAGCGACTCGCCCATGTAGGTCTCCCCGGCGGCGACGGCCTCGTAGATTGCTTTCTGGATGCGTTCGGCATTGGGCTCGGCATTGAAGATCCCTGGGGTCTTTCCCCGCAGCTCGTCGAGGGTATAGCCGAAGAACCGCTCGCCGATCTTGTTGATGTAGGTGATGACGAAATCGGCGTCGGTGACCATGATGGCGTCGGTAGTATTCTCGGTGATGGAGCTCAGGAAGCGCAGCTGCTCCTCGGCCCGCTTGCGCTCGCTGATGTCGCGGCCGATTCCCATGATGCTCGCCGGCTGGTCACTCGAGTCGCTGAGGACCGTCAGCGCCATTTCCAGGGGAAAGCGCGTGCCGTCCTTCTTGCGGATCGGGTATTCCTGGCGCCCGAGCTTGTGGTCGGCCAGGAAGGTCCGCATCCCCTTCCGGAAGGTGTCGGCATCGATCCCCTCCACGAACTCCAGAACGCTGTGGCCGACGACCTCGTCGTAGTAATAGCCGCCGAGCTGGAGGAAGCGCTGGTTGACCATGGTCAGGATCCCCTGGAAGTCCAGGACGAAAATGATGTCGGGCGAGGTGTCGATCAGGGTGCGGTAGTACTTCTCGCTCTCGCGCAGCGCCGTCTCGGTCTGCAGCTTGGAGATCAGGGTGCCGGCCTCCTTGCCGATCAGCTCCAGGACGTGCTTCTCCTCGGAGCTGAAGTTCTGGCGCCGGCAGGAAGCCGCGTTCAGGGCGCCGATCACCCTGCCCTTGGAGACCAGGGGGATACTCGAGGCCATACGCCAGCCCCAGGACTCGCCCAGGTCGGGCAGGACCGCAGGCACGTTGTCGACGAAGACCGGCTCCCCGCGCAGCACCTTGGAAAACGGCAGGTTTTCCGCCGCCGTGTATTTCTCGCTCAGCTGCACGCCCTTTTTCCCCCCGCGCGCGGCCAGCATGTTCATCTTTTTCGCCTGGGGGTCGTACAGGAAAATCGCGGCCGTGTCGAAATCCAGCGGCTCGGTCACGCAGTCGAGGACGGTCTCGAGCATCTCCTCGAGGGATTCGGCCAGGTTGCCCTGGGAGATGATGCAGTTGAGGATCTCGATCTGCTGGGTGCGCACCCTCTGGGCCTCCTCGGCCAGTTTGCTCTGGGTGATGTCCTCCACCGTCCCCTCGAAGAACACCTCGCCCTTCTCGCCCTGGACCCGCTTGGCGTTCTCGCGCACATGCATCATGGTGCCGTCCTTCCTTTTCCAGCGCGCCTCCAGCCCGCGGATCTCCCCCTCGCGCTCCAGGAGCTGGATGAAGCCGGCGCGGTCGTAGCCGGGCTCGAAGCCGTCCCTCTCCAGGTTGCGCGCCGCCAGCTCGGCGAAGGAGCCGTAGCCCAGCATCTGGACGAGCGCCGGGTTGGCGTCGACGATGTGGCCGTCGGGAGTGGTGCGGTAGATGCCGATGGGCACGTTCTCGAAGAGCTGGCGGTAGCGCTCCTCGCTCGCGGCGAGGGCCTGCTTCACCCGCTTGTAGCGCTTGACGTCGACGACGATCAGCTCGCTCGTGCTTTCTTCTTTCTCGTCCATGGCGCCCCCGTGCCTCTCCGTATCGTTTGCATCCTAACCAAAGGGCCGTTCGTTGTCAAGGATCGAGCCGGCCGAGTGGCAGTGACAGTGTCAGTGCCAGCAAGGCTATGGATCGTACGCTGCTTTTCCGAAAACGGGCGATATCATTGGCGCTGCCAGTTCTCCCCTTATATACTATTACGATGATCATTTTTGAACAGCATCCAATGGATCTTGATGTTCCAATCACTAATCACTATTCACTGTAGCTTGTTGAGCCTCTTGCTGACACTGACACTGTCACTGACACTTTCAGTTGCTTTCCCCCTTGACTTGTGGTATATTGCCACCCTAGTGGGGCTGTAGCGCAGTTTGGGAGCGCGTCTGAATGGCATTCAGAAGGTCGGGAGTTCGATCCTCCTCAGCTCCACTTGTTCTTCC
>JAFGST010000032.1 GCA_016934475.1 Candidatus Aminicenantota bacterium
GGCTGAGGCCGACCAGGATATCGTCGATCTCCTCGAGGGTCTTGAACTCGCCCATAGTGCGCAGCAGGAACTCGCGGTGGTTCTCGGTCATGTAGCCGGCGGGCAGGTTGATGTTCGAGGCCCGGATGGCCCCCTCCACCTGGGTGATGCCCAGGCCGCGCGATTCAAGCTTGCCCTTGTCGACGCAGACCAGCACCTCATTGATCTCGGGGGAGAAGACCGCGGCCGAGGCCACGCCCTCAATGCGCTCCAGCCGCGTGGCCACCTCGTCGTCGATGTAGTCGCGCAGCTGGCTCAGGCTCATGCCGCCGCCGGTCATGCCGTAGGCCAGGATCGGCATCTGCGAGAAGTTGAACTTCATGACGAAGGGCTTGTTGGCCCCGTCGGGAAGAAACTGCTCGTAGAGGCCGATGGTGTCGCGCACGTCCTGGGCGGCGAAGTCGAGGTTGGTCCCCCACTCGAACTCGACCATGACCACCGACTGCCCCTCGAGCGAGATGGAGTTCAGCTCCTTGATGCCCGAGACGGTGGAGATCCATTGCTCGACGGGCCGGGTGATGTTCTGCTCGATGTCCTCCGAGGAGACGCCGCCGTAGGTGGTCACCACCGTGATCACCGGGTAGTCGAGGTCGGGAAGCATGTCCAGGCCGAGCTTGCTGAAGGAAATCAGGCCCAGGATGACGATGACCAGGACGACCATGGACATCGTCACCCGCTTCTTCAGGGAAAAGTCGACGATCTTCATTTCTTCTCTCCAGCCAGGACGACGGCCGTCCCTTCCTTGAGGTCGTAGCTGCCTTCGACGATGACCTGCTCGCCGGGTTGGACGCCGGAAAGCAGCTCGAAGCGGGTGCCGTTGCGCTCGCCGACGGTCACGGCGCGCTTGCGGGCGATGCCGGCGTCGTTGACCATGACCTCCCTGTCCCCGGCCAGCAGGGCGCTGACGGGCAGCAGGAGCACGTTCTCCTTGCGGATGTACTCGATGGCGATGTCGGCGTAGACCCCGGCCTTGATCTTCATCTCCGGGTTGTCGATCTTGACCTCCACCTTGAAGGTCTTGGAAAGCGGGTCGGCGGCCAGGTTCTTGGAATAGACTTCGCCGTGAAATGTTTCACCGGGGCGCGAGGAGATCCGGACCAGGCACTTCTGGCCGATGCGGATCCTTTCGATCTCCTCGGCCGGGGCGTCCACCGCCACCTTCGCCTTGGAGAGGTCCATCAGGGTGAGGATGCTCTGCCCCATGCCCATCATGGGATTGATCATGTCCCCCTCCTCCATGTTCTTGGCGGCGATGATGCCGGCGAAGGGGGCGCGCATGTAGGAGTTCTTCACGGTATGGTCGACCAAGTCGAGGTTGGCCATGGCGCTCTTCAGCTGGGTGTCGGCGGCGTCGAGGGCCAGTTGGGTGTTTTCGAACTGCTGCTGGGAGATCGCCTTTTTCTCCAGCATTTTCTTCATGCGCTCGGCGTTCAGCCTGGCGTTCTGAAAGGCCGTCTCGGCCACGGCCACGGCGGCCCGTGCCTGCTTCTGCTGCAGCTCCAGCGAGGTCATGTCCAGCGTCGCCAGCAAATCGCCCTGGGCGGCCTTGTCCCCCTGTTTTTTCAGTATCCGCCCGATCCGGCCGGAGGTGTCGGGGATGATGTTGGCCGTTTTCCAGGCGCTGACGGTTCCCTTGTAGTTGAAATACTTGGTCAGGGTGCCCTTCTGCGGCGACTGCACCTTGACCCGCAGCGGCTTTTGCTGCAGGTCGCTCTCCTGCTTCTTTTTCCCGGAGCAGAAGGAAAACGCGAAAGCCAGGACCAATAGCACGATCGATATCTTTTTCATGCGACTCCTCCATTCAGGTCGACGCCGGTCAGCTTTTCCAGCTCGGCGATGGCGATGTTATAGTTGTACAGGGCCTGCAGGTAGTTAACCTTGGCCCGGGTCAGCTCGTTGTAGGACGAATTCAACTCGAGGATGGTGATCATCCCCTCCTTGTAGCTCAGCTCGGCGATGCGCACCCCCTCCGTGGCGCTCTCCACGTTTTTCAGCCCCAGCTGAATGTTCTCGTACTCCTGGCGGATCAAGCGGTGTTGACTCTCGACCTCCAAGCGTGTGGCGTCGCCCAACTGCCTGACGTTAAGGTCCATGATCTTCTTCAGCACGTTCATCTCCCCCACCTGGGCGCTGCGCTTCAGCCCGGTGAAGATGGGCCAGCTCACCCCCAGCGAGATGGTGAAAAAGTCGTCCCAGTTGTTCCGGCGCAGCTTGAAATAGTCCGACTGGTAGCTGTAGGAGGCCACCAGCGAGAAATTCGGCACGTACTGGGCCCAGGTGATCTTCAGCAGGTTGTCGATCTTTTTCTGCTCCATCTGCAGCTGCCGCAGCTCCGAGCGGTTCTGCAGCGAGCTCTGCAGGAGCCCGGCCAGCTCCAGCTGCACCGGCCGGTAACCCAGCTCGCCCTGCAGGCGCACCTCCTGCTCCTTGGGCAGTCCCAGCATCAATTTCAGGCCGTACAGCGAGGTCTCCAGCAGGTTCTCCATGCGCAGCACGTCGGGCTTGGCGGCACGGAAGGCCAGCTCGGCGCGCAGCAGGTCGTACTGCGAGGCCATGCCCAGGTCGAAGCTGTTCTTCACGTTGTTGTAGTTGCTCTCGGCCAGGGAATAGGCCTCGCGGTGGGCCTTGAGCAGTTCCTGCAGGATCTGGATGTTGTAAAAGGCCTTGCGGACTCCCAGGATCGTGTCGGCCCGCGAGTTCTTCTCCCGTTCCTTGGCCAGCCGCAGGTCCAGCTCGGCGTTCTTGAAGTTGAAGTAGATCTTGCCGCCGGTGAACACGGGCTGCACGACCTGGAAGGAGAAGGAATAGTCGAGTTGGAAGCGCAGCGAGGCCTTGGTCGGCTCGCCGCCGGGGACGAAGGACGGAATTTCGATTTCCATCAGCTTCTGGTCGAGGATCCTGGATCCAGACAGGGTCGCCTCGGGCAGGAATCCCAGGTTCTGCAGCAGGCGATAGCGGTACTGCCGGACTTCCTGCTGGCTGACTTTGTAAGCGGGATTGTTGCTCAGCGCCAGTTGGATGGCCTGGTCGACGGTCAGGTCCAGGGGCGGCTCCTGGGCGAATCCCAGGCTCGCCATCAGCAACAAAACGAGTAATGCCTTTTTCATCATGCCTCCTAAGAAAGTATGCCGTTCTTCAACAGCCTCATGATCAGCTTTTTGCGCTTCTCGTGGTCGACGGGCTCGCTCATGATCGAGTCCCAGAAAGCCCCTTCCAGCAGGTCCACCAGGATCTTTCCCACGCTGGGGATCCCGAACTGGTCGAGGATTTCAGGGCAAACGATGTCGCTCATGAACTCGCCCAGCTTGCGCGAGTTTTCCTCCCTTCTACGGAACTCGAAATTGATGTGTTCCGTGATGACGTCCTCGCATTCCTGGATGGCCACGTGGTGCTCGCGGACCATCATCTTCAGAAAACTCCGCTTTTCCTCCAAAACGGTGAGAGAGAGGTCGATGATCTCCTCGATGATCAAGCGCTTGTCCTTGTCCTGCCCCATCACTTCCGTGGCCTTCGCCGCGAGCCCGTCCTGGAAGCGCGAGTAGATTCCGAAGAATATAGCGGTCTTACTCGAGAAGTAGTTGTATAGGGTCGGCTTGGATATTTCGCAGGTTTCGGCGATCTTCTCCATGGAAGTGTTTTTGTAGCCGTGCTGCGTGAACAAGACCTCGCTCCGATCAAGGATGAAGTCGCACATGATGTCCGTTTTGTTCATCTTTTGAATACTCCAATGCCCGAGATACGTACCCTGGGTTAAATAGGTTTACTTGGAGTTCAATATTTTAACTCCAAGTTAATTTCATGTCAAGAGGGTGGGTGGTATTTTCCTGAGCTCCCCATGCCGGAAGCAGCCGACCAGATGGTCGTTCACCATGCCGGTGGCCTGCATATGGGCATAGACGATGGTCGAACCCACGAACTGGAAGCCGCGGCGACGCAGGTCGGCGCTGATGGCGTCGGAGAGAGGCGTCCGCGCAGGGATGTCACCATCTCTTCGCCAGCGGTTGTGCTTGGGCTTCCCGCCCATGAATTCCCACATGTAGCGGTCGAAGCTCCCGAACTCCGTGCGGATCTCCAAAAACGCTTGGGCGTTGGCGATCGAGGCGGCGATCTTGGCGCGGTTGCGGATTAGTCCGGAGTCGGAGAGCAGGCGGGCGATCTTTTTTTCTCCGTAGCGGGCGACCTTGGCAAAATCGAAGCCGTCATAGGCCCGGCGGTAGTTTTCCCGTTTTTTCAAGACCATCAGCCAGTTCAGCCCGGCCTGGGCCCCCTCGAGAATGAGGAACTCGAACCATCGGTGGTCCTCATGCAGCGGGACACCCCATTCGTTGTCGTGGTATGCGACATACAGGGGATCGGACAGGCACCAGGGGCAGCGTTTCTTCTCTTTTTGCGGCATTGCTTCACCTTATACGGGGCATTCCTTCCGGTTGTACCTCAGGTGCCTGTCCTTTTGCAAGAAAGTGCCGGCGAATCATTTCAAATCCAAGGCCTTCTTCCCTTCGTTTCTTGACAATCTCGCCCCCGTGGCGTAGATTGGGCTAATGGTCGGGCATACGGGTGACCTGGAGAAGGTACGAGAGATCCTGCGCGGCAAGAAGCTCCCCATCTCGCGGCAGAAGATCTCCACCCGACTGGCCCTCGTCGAGTACTCCCAGGAGATCTTCCCCCAGCCCCAGCAGCAGGCGCTGCTGCTGCAGCTGCTGCACGTGTACGAGCATTCCAAGAAAAAGGTGGTCGTGGAGCTGGAGGAGATCGGCGAACGAAGGCTCCCCCTGACCGTGGTCATGGGCGTTCTGGCCGAGGACTGGTCGGGCATGGCCAACTCGATCCTGGGCATCATCCACCAGAAGCACGGCAATGTGCTGTTCCTGAAGGGCTTCACCCTTCGCTTCCTGGACCGCGAGCTGGGCATCGTGATCCTCTCCTTCCGCATCGAGACTCCGGAGCAGTACGGCCGCTTCCTCAAGGACAAGAGCGGCCTGCTCGCGGCCTTGAAGGACGCCTCGCTGGGCACCCTGGGCAAGACGCTGATGCTGGAGGACGAGACCATCAAGTTCGAGATCTACAACCAGGTGGTCAAGACCATCCGCAGGATATACCGCGGTCCCGACATCGATGAGATCATCGGCGAGAACGGCGAGACGCTGAAGTTCTTCTCTTCGCGCTCGCGCGAGTACCTCCAGGAGCGGAAGCTCTCCGACCTGGCCGCGCTGGTGATCGACAACTTCAAGTTCCAGAAGCAGATGCGCGAGGGCCGGGCCGACAAGAAGATCAAGATCCGCAATTTCGAGACCCTGGACGAACGCCTGACCGGCATCACCTTCGTTTGCCGCGAGGAGAACTTCTCCGTGGAGAGTTTCCTCAAGACCCTGGACTTCATCGTCCCGGGGCACATCATCAAGCACCACAAGAGCTTCGTCTCAGCCGACAAGATCCTCGTCTACCGCATCGAGATCGTCGACCGCCAGGAACAGCCGCTGAACCCCGAGGCCATCCACTCGATCGAGTGCTCCCTGGAGAAGATGATCAGCACGGCCGTCGACGCCAGGTTCTCGCAGATCAAGTCGGTCGGAGGTTACGAGCACTACGCCCGGGCCATCATCCCATTCCTGATGGAGGAACTGAGGACGACCGGCATCCCCCAGGTCTTCATGAACGTGGAGAAGAAGACCGAGTTCCTGATGCAGCTCAAGCTGATCGTCGTCTCCTGCTGCGACCGCAGGGGCAGCCTGAACAAGCTCATCCGCCTGCTCGAGGGCAAGGGCGGCATCGAGATCCTGTCGGTCATCCCTCCCCGCCTCTACGCGCGAAGAACCGAGGTCAACATCCTGAACCTCAAGGTCACCCTGGCCGACTTCGCCTCCATCGCCGCCATCTTCCAGACCATCAAGAGCATCCTCAAGAACATGTACGGACAGGTTCGCGACTTCGACGAAGGACTGCGCGACAACGACATGCGCTCGCTGCTGGAGGCGACCGCCGAGGCCGGCGGCGTCAATCCCCTGCTCATCAAGGAGATCTATTACAATTTCGACGAGATTTACCGCCTGGAGACGCCGCCGGAGACCTTGGCCGAGATCATGAAGCTGGTATGCTCGACCATCAAGGCGGCCAAGAAAGTCGACATGGACCGCGTGGTCGTCAAGTACCGGAACATCCGCCACCCGCTGAAGCAGGAAGCGCTCAAGACCATCTTCGTCATCTCCTACGCCAGGGAAAGGAAGATCCTGAGCCGCTTCCTGCAGAACCTGCCGAAGATCGACATTTACTTCACGCGCATCGAGTGGGAGCAGCGCCTGTACCTGATCCTCATCCTCAAGAAGGGCGCCCAGGCGCTCTCCCCCGATGAGATCGCCCACATTCGCTCCCAGGTACTCGAGCGCTTCCTCAGGAAAGCGCTGGTCATTGATGCCGCCGACCAGGCCACCGACGAGGAGTGCTGACCGCGGGAGCATGTTCCGCCTCCACACCCCCTTCCCCTTCACGCCCGCCCAGCGCCAGACGGTGCGGCAGATCGTCGACCGCTTCCGGGACGGCGAGCGCCGGCAGGTCCTGCTGGGCGTGACCGGATCGGGAAAGACCTTCGCCATGGCCGGCATCATCCAGGAACTGAACACGCCCACCCTCGTCCTGTCCCACAACAAGACCCTGGCCGCCCAGCTGTACCAGGAATTCAGGGGCTTTTTCCCTGAGGACGGCGTCGGTTATTTCATCAGCTACTACGACTATTACCAGCCCGAGGCCTTCGTTCCCCAGCGCAACCTCTACATCGCCAAGGAGGTCTCGATCAATCCCGAGCTGGAGCGGCTGCGCCTGGACGCCACCCGCAAGCTGCTGGAAACCCGGGAAGCCATCGTGGTGGCATCGGTCTCGGCCATCTACAGCATCGGCGCCCCGGGAGATTTCCTCGAGCAAAGGCTGGCGCTGGCCGTCGGCGAGCGCATCGGCCGCGAGGCGCTGCTGGAACGCTTCGTGGCGCTGGGCTACCGGCGCAGCCATGATCTTCTCTCCAGCGGCGAGTTCCGCGCCCGCGGCTCCTCCCTGGAAATTTTCCCCACCAGCGAGGAGAACCCCCTGCGCATCGTCCTGGAGGAGGACAGGGTGGCGCGCATCGAGCGCTTCGACGCCGTCACCGCCGAGGCTCTGGCGGAAATAAAGGAGGCCAGCGTATTCCCCGTCAATTACTTTTTCTACCGCAGCGAGCGCGTCCGCCAGGCGGTCGCCGGCATCGGCGCCGAGCTGGAGGAGCGACTGGAATGGTTCCGCCGGCAGGGGAAGCCCGACCTGGCCGGACGCCTGGAGCAGCGCACCCGCTTCGACATGGAGATGCTGCAGCAGTTCGGGCATTGCCCGGGCATCGAGAACTACTCGCTCTACCTGACCGGGCGCCGCCCCGGCGAGGCCCCCTACACGTTGCTCGATTTCTTTCCCCCCGGCTTCCTGACCATCATCGACGAGTCGCACGTCACCGTGCCCCAGCTTATCGGCATGCACTCCGGCGACCGCTCGCGCAAGCAGAAGCTGGTGGACTTCGGCTTCCGCCTGCCCTCGGCTCTCGATAATCGGCCGCTGGATTTCCGTGAATTCTCGCAGCGCCTGCAGAACGTCCTCTATGTCTCAGCCACGCCGTCGGCCTTCGAGATCGATGACTCGCGGGGCCGGGTCACCTCGCTGCTGGTCCGGCCCACCGGCCTGGTCGATCCCGAGGTGGTCGTGCGGAACGTCCCTGATCCCGTGCAGGACATGCTGGCCGAGATCCGCGCCGTGGTGAGCACGGGAGCGCCCACCCGGCGGTCGGCGGGCGCCCACCGCGGAGAAGGGCCTGGACGCGTGCTGGTCACCACCCTGACCAAGAAGATGGCCGAGAAGCTGGCCGACTACCTCACGCTGCAGGGAATCCGCTGCGCCTACATGCACTCGGAGATCAAGGCCCTCGACCGGGTAAAGATCATCCAGAAGCTGCGCCGGGGAGATTTCGACGTGCTCATCGGCATCAACCTGCTGCGCGAGGGGCTCGACCTGCCCGA
>JAFGST010000261.1 GCA_016934475.1 Candidatus Aminicenantota bacterium
CCGCGCTACAACTCGACGCTGACCTTCAGCCTGGCCCAGCCGCTGCTGAAGAACTTCGGCCTGACGGCGACCAAGAGGAACATCTACATCGCGCGCAACAACAAGGACATATCGCTCTTCACCCTGAAGCAAAAGGTCATCGACTTGATCTACGCGGCCGAGGAGGCCTACTGGAACCTGGTATACTCCCACCAGAACCTCGAGGTCAAGCAGAAATCCCTGCAGCTGGCCAAGGACCTTCTAAAGCAGAACGAGATCCAGGTCCGGGTCGGAGTCTCGGCGCCCATGGACATCCTGACCGCCCAGGCCGAGGTGGCCGCCCGCGAAAGCGAGGCGCTGCAGGCCAGCAGCCAGATCCAGACCTATGAGGAGAACCTGCGCCGCATCCTGAACATCAGCCAGATGCCGGAAGCCATCGTCCCGGGGGACAATCCGCGCTTCATCCCCGTGCAGGCCGACTTCAACAACTTTCTCCAGGAAGCCCTGGAAAAGCGCCCCGACATCGAGCAGGTACGCCTCGATCTGAAGAGCAAGAACATCGATGTCCGCTACTACCGCAACCAGCAGCTTCCCGACCTGCAGCTGACCGCCTCCTACTATACGAAGGGCTTGAGCGGCACGGCGCAGGACGTGGATTTCAGCCTCCTGCCGGCGGGTTCCAGCGGCGATATCATCGGCAGCGAGCTCAGCGACGCCCTGCGCGACGTCCTGAAAAACCTCTACAAGAACTATTCGTTCGGCCTGCAGCTCTCCCTGCCGATCTTCAACACCTCGGCGCGGGCCGATTTGATCCAGGCCCGGATGAACCTGGAGCAGACGCTGCTGCGCTTGAAGAAGACCGAGAGCACCATCTATTCCGAGGTCAAGCAGATCATCATGGACCTGGAGACCAACGCCAAGATCGTGGAGGCCAACCGCATCTCGCGCGAACTCGCCGAGCAGAAGCTGGCCGCCGAGCAAAAGAAGCTGTCGGTCGGGCTGTCGACCAATTACCAGGTCCTGCAGTACCAGAGGGACTATGCCAACGCCCAGATCGCCGAGCTGAGATCGCTGATCGACTACAGCCTGGCCATGTCGCGGGTCAACAAGGTGCTGGGCACCACCCTGGAGAAGCACGGCATCGAATTCAAGGAGTTCCTGGGCGCGGGCGATTGAACGCGGCCGTTTCCCCGGCGCCAGTTTACAAGCCGGTTCTTTTCTGCTACAATACATACTACTTTCGCACGCATCACAGGAGGAAGTCGTGAGCATTACCAAGGAAACCAAGCAGAAACTGATCGGCCGGTTTCAGATAAACGACAAGGACACGGGCTCGTCCGAAGTACAGATCTCGATCCTGACCGAGAGGATCCGCAACTTGACCGAACATTTCAAGACCCATAAGAAGGACAACCACTCCCGCAAGGGTCTGCTGACTCTGGTGGCGACCCGCAAGAAGCTTCTGCAATACCTGCGCCGGACCCACTATGACAAATACGTCAAGCTCATCCAGGAACTGGAACTGAGAAAGTAATTCAATTCAGGAGATCGATATGCAAAAGACGATTCAGATCGCGATAGAGGGTTCTACCCTGAAAATCGACATTCACCGCTGGGCCCGCCAGTCGAACGGCTCGGCGCTGCTCACCTATAAAGACAACATGATCCTGGTCACCGCCAACATGAGGGAGGAGGAAAAGGCCGCACAGGATTTCCTGCCGCTCATGGTCGATTTCCGGGAAAACACCTACTCGGCCGGCAAGATCCCCGGCGGATTCTTCAAGCGCGAGGGCAAACCGTCGGAAAAGGAAGTGCTGCTCTCACGCCTCATCGACCGCCCCATCCGGCCGCTGTTCGCCGAGAACTACCACCACGACACCCAGGTCATCGCCATGCTGCTGTCGGCCGATTTCAGCATCGACTACGACTCGCTGGGGATCATCGGCGCTTCCGCCGCCCTGCTCTCTTCCACCATTCCCTTCACCACCCCTCTGGGGGCCGTCAAGATCGGCTGGAAGGCCGGCGAGTACATCGTCAATCCCGGCCTGGACATACGCAAGGAACTGGACATGATCCTCCTGGTGGCCGGAACGGAAACGGAGGTGGTCATGCTGGAGGCCGGCGGCAACGAGTTCTCCGACCAGGTGTTCCTGGAGGGGCTGCGCCGGGCCAAGGAAGTGATCGCCCGCGTCTGCCAGGCGCAGAGGGAGCTGATCAATCCCGACAAGATGGTCGTGCCCGCCAGGCCCGAGGCCACCGCCCTGGCCGACGAGATCCGCGCCAAGTTCTCCGCCCAGATCCGCGACGCCATCTTCACCCAAGACCGCGTGCTGCGCCGCCTGAAGCTCAAGGCCATCCACGAAGAGATCTTGCAGGGCAAGGAAGACGAGGTGGAGATCGCCCGCATCAAAGGCGCCTTCGAGGCGGTCGAGGCGCAGATCTTCCGCTCGACCCTGCTCAAGGAAAAGCGGCGCACCGACAGCCGCGCCTTCACCGAGATCCGCCCCATATCCATCGAGCTGGGCATTTTGCCCCGCGTCCACGGCTCGGCCGTCTTCACCCGCGGCGAGACTCAGTCCCTGTCGACGGTAACCCTGGGCTCCGAGGACGATGCCCAGCGCCTGGACCTGCTCAGCGGCGAGGAGACCAAAAAGAAGTTCCTGCTGCATTACAACTTCCCGCCCTTCTCCGTCGGCGAGGTCAGCTTCCTGAGGGGCGCCGGCCGCCGCGAGATCGGCCACGGCAACCTGGCCGAGAAGGCCCTGAAAAGGATAATCCCCGACAGCGAGACCTTTCCCTATACCATCCGCGTTGTCTCCGATATCCTGGAGTCGAACGGCTCCTCCTCCATGGCCACTGTCTGCGGCGGCACCCTGGCGCTGATGAACGCCGGCGTCCCCATCCAGGCCCCCGTGGCCGGCATCGCCATGGGCTTGGTCAAGGAGGGAGATGACTTCGCCGTCTTGACCGACATCGCCGGCTACGAGGACCACTTCGGCGACATGGACTTCAAGGTGGCGGGCACCGAGAAGGGCATGACCGCGATCCAGCTCGACATCAAGATCGGCGGCCTGACCGACGAGGTCATCCGCCGCACCATCGAGGACGCCCGCGCCGCCTACCTCTCCATCCTGGCAAAGATGAAAGCCGCGATCCCCGCCCCGTCCGAGAAGTTGTCCGAGTATGCCCCGGTCATCCTGACCATGCAGATCCCCGTCGACAAGATCCGCGACCTGATCGGCCCGGGGGGCAAGACCATCAAGGAGCTCGTGGCCACCTATAACGTCAAGATCAACGCCGAGGACGACGGCAAGGTCTCCATTGCCGCCGCCAACCGCGAGCTGGGGGAGAAAGTAATCGCCCGCATCGAGGAGTTGACCGGCTCCCCCGAGGTCGACAAGGTCTACAACGGCAAGATCAACCGCATTGAGGATTACGGGCTGTTCGTGGAGATCATGCCCGGCATCACCGGGCTGCTGCACGTATCGGAGATCTCACACCGCCGCATCCGCGACGTCCGCCAGGAATACCAGCTGGGCCAGATGATCGAGGTGAAGGTGCTGAGCCTGGACCGTGACAACAAGATGAAGCTCAGCCACAAGGTTCTTGAGGAGCCTCCGCACCGAAGCGGGGGGAAATAGGGCGGTCACTCCCCTTGCCCGGCCGGGAAGCGTGACCATGCCCCATCGCCGCCGCGAACATCCACTCACCGGCGCCCGCCATGGTCGGGGCGGATTCACCCTGATCGAGGTCATTACGGTGACCGTGATCATCGCCGTGCTGGCCGTCGCCGCCATCCCCCTGGCCCACAACGCCTTCCAGAGAGGGAAGGAGATCGAGCTGCGCCGGGCCTTGCGCGAACTGCGCACGGCGATCGACGCCTACAGGAAGTTCGTCGAAGAGAACAAGATCGAGGTAGACGAGGACACCTACGGCTATCCGGAGAAGCTGGAGGACCTGGTCAAGGGCATCGAGTACAAGGACCGAAAGAACAAGACGCGCCTGGTCAGGTTCCTGCGCCGCATTCCCCGCGACCCGGTAAACAACCACAGCGATTGGGGAATGCGCTCCTTCCAAGACAAGATCGGCTCCCGGCACTGGGGGGGCCAGAACGTCTGGGACGTTTACTGTGACTCGAACCAGAAAGCCTTGGACGGCACCTACTACCGCGACTGGTAAAGCGGTCCTTGACTCCGCCGGCGCGGCCGGGATCAGAAATTCAGGCTCAACCCGAGGGAAAGATCCCGTCCCCTGGCCTGGGGGATGTCGGGATCGGCGTTGGCGTAGTAGGCGCGGTCGAACAAGTTGGCGACCTTCAGGAACAGGAAGAGGTGGTTGGAAAAATAGCAGCCGGCCTTGAGGTCGGTCAAAAAAACGGCGGGAATCACGGCTTCGGCCGGGCCGGGACGCGTGACCGCCGCCTGGGCCATCCAGGTCACCTCGCCCCAGAATCTTCCCAGCCAGGATTTGGCGCCCAGGAACAGCTTGGCGCTGGGGACGTCGTTCAGCGCCCCGCCGCCGGCGGTGCTGCGTCCCCTATACCAGAGGCCGCTACCGAAAAGCTCAATCTTTTCCAGCGGCCGGAACTGGAATTCGGCTTCCAGGCCGCGGATGCGCCCGCGCTCGATGTTCTCGTAGGTGTATGCGTTTTCGCCCAGGGGAAACTTTTCGATCATGTCGCGGATGTCGTACTGGAACAGGTACGCGCCGCAAAACAGGCGGGCGCCGTGGACCCGGATGCCGGCGTCGAGGTTGACGCTCGTTTCGGGCTTGAGATCGGGATTGCCGACGATGGAACTGCGGCCGGTGATCCCGGTGTAGAAGGCCTCGCTCAAGGAGGGCAGGCGGTAGGCGGTCCCGACGTTGAGGAACAGCGTCAGCGTGTCCTGGATGCGTCGAGTGAGCCCCAGGAAGAATGCCGGCGCCAGGGACGATTTTTTCCGCCATTGCCCGTCGGTGCGGGCGCTGCGCGTGAAATGCCCCAGGCGCCCTCCGGCGACCACGTCGAACGGCTTCCAACCGGAATAATCGATCGTGAAATAGATGCCCAGGTCGCCGCGCTGTCCGTCGGCCACGGGCAGCGAACGTCCGGCGAGGGTGCCGTCCTTCCACGTCTCGTTTTCCATGTCGACGCGGGAACGCCCGGAATAGTCGATGCCGAACTGGAACAACCAGTGGGGAGCGACGGCTTTCTTCAACGCGGCGCGCAGGCCGAAATCCAGGGCGGAGTTGCTCGAGATTTCGAGCTGCCGCGATGCGGACTTGATCTTGTTCAGTTCATAGTCGTTGGGATTGAGAAAGAGCGAGACGCTGAGGGTGCCGTCGGCGATCCAGGCGTTCTCGCAGTAGTGAAAGGTTAGGAGGTTCGTGTTCTCGGACGGGTAGACGGAGGAAACGGAGGGATCGTTCGCCCGCTCGGGCTTGCCGATATCGCGGCCGGCCGAGCGCAGATAATTCAGGGTGAAGCTGCGCTCGGGCGTCTCGTAGCTGGCGGCAAGGTCTGCGGCCAGGTAGCGGTACCCCGAGTTGAGGATCGTCCCGCCGCCGGACCGGTAATCGCCGGCCCGGGTATACTGAACGGAGGCCAGCACGGAGAAAGGGCCGGCCGAGCGGCGAAAGGCGAGGCCGCCGTTGAACTTGCCGTCGAGCGCGTGGCCGCTGGCATTCAGTGAAAAAGGGAAGAGCTCGGAGTTCCGGGTGCTGCGCGGGATGATCTGGATCACGCCGCCGATGGCATCGGAGCCGTATAGGACCGAGGCCGCCGAGCGCACGACCTCGATCCGCTCGACGAATTCCGGCGGGAAAAACTGGGCCGAGGCCCCGGCGCTGCGGTCGCTGGTGATGCGCGCCCCTCCGGCCAGAAGCAGGATGCGCCTCCGCGCCAGGCCGCGGACGCTCGGGGTGACCGATACGCCCCCCTTGCCGATGAAATGGACGCCCGGGGTCTGTTGGAGCGCCTGGACCACTGTCTCGGGCTGGTTTTCGGCCATGGAGACAGAGGAAACGATGCTCTGGGCAAAGGGAACGGAGACGGCCTTCTCCTCCCGGTTCAGGGCCGTGACGCTGACCTCCTCCTTGAGCAGGCGGATGGGGATCAGGACCACGGTCAGGCGGTCGGGGAGTTTCCTCAGGGAGACGGTCTTCTTGTCCTTGTAGTGGTAGGGGGATTCGAAGTGCAGGCACAGGGTGGCCTCCCTCTCGTCGACCTCAAAGCGAAACTCACCGTTCTCGTCCGTGGAGAAGATGCGGCCGTCGCTGCCGACGCGGATGAGGATGCCGGCCAGCGGCGCGTTGTAGATGTCCCGGACGTCGCCGCGCACTTCCACCGCCCCCAGCGGAACGGACGCCGCCAGAGCGGCCAAAAGCATGGCAACGTACAACCGGCTCCGCGTGTTCATCCAGGGCATCCGTTCAATATACGTTCGGGGCCAGAGTTGGTTTTGCGCTTGATTGTGCCCGCAGTCCGGTTTTGCTATCATGGGACGCAGGAGAAAACGTGTACGTCTTGGGCATCGAGTCTTCCTGCGACGAGACGGCGGTGGCCGTGGTCCGCAGGGGAGAGCGCGATGCCGTCCTGGCCGAGGCCATCAAGTCGCAGGACGAGCAACACGCCCCCTACGGTGGCATCGTTCCAGAAATCGCTGCCCGCACCCATGTCGAGGTCATCGACCGCCTCTGCCGCCAAGCGCTGGAGCAGTCCGGGATCGACATCAGGGAGCTCGGGCTGCTGGCCGTCACGCAGGGGCCAGGACTGGTCGGCTCGCTGCTGGTTGGCCTGTCCTTCGCCAAGGGGCTGTCCCTGGCCCACCGGCTGCCGCTGGTCCCGGTCGACCATGTCGCCGCTCACATCGAGGCCCCCTTCATCACCCGGCCGGGGATCGCCTACCCGCTTCTGGCCCTGGTGGTCTCGGGCGGGCACACATCGCTTTTCTACCAGGAGGCGAAATTCGTCGGCCGCCTGGTCGCCAAGACCCGCGATGACGCCGCCGGCGAGGTCATGGACAAGATCGCCAAGCACTTCGGTCTGGGCTACCCCGGCGGGCCGCTGCTGGACAGCCTTTATAGCAAGGGAGTTCCCGGGCGCTTCCGCTTCTCCAGTCCGCGCATGAGCGACGGAGGGGACGACTTTTCCTTTTCCGGTTATAAGTCGGCCGCCCTACGCCTGGCCCGCGAGCTGGACATGAGTCCGGGTAGCACCGATTTCCATGACCTTCTGGCCTCATTCCTGAACGCCTTGGTCGAGTACCTGGTGGGCAAGACGATCGCCGTAACCCGGGCACTGCCCGTCCGTTCCCTGATCGTATCCGGAGGAGTCAGCCGCAACGCGCTTCTGCGCCGCCGCTTCGGCGAGGCCTGCGCCACGCTGGCCCTGCCGCTGTACCTGCCCGAGCCGCGTTACTGCACCGACAACGCCGCCATGATCGCCTGGCTGGGGCATGAGAAGTATCGCGCCTTCCCGAACCTGGATTATTTCGACCTGTCCGGAAACGGCTATTCCCGGGCGCCGTTCCGCGAGAGCAAGAGACACAGGTAATTCAGGAGAAGCGGGCTCGGCGTACGGCGTACGGCTGACGGAAGCGAGCACGAACAGAACACTGACGGATATCGGCGGAGGCGTACGGAATTCGGCGGACGGAAACAAGCACGAGACGAAATTCTCAAAAAATCAGTTTGCGGGATTGCTTTTATCGAAGGCCCTATGCCGTACGCCAAGCCCCGACAGCTCTACTTGCCCGGGCACTGGCGGCGCACCGACTCGGGCAGGTCCTTGCTGCCGTAGACGCGGTCGAAATGGGCGGAAAATTCCCCGGCCAGCTTGAGGGCCCTGCGGTCAAAGGCTTCCGGGTCCTTCCACGTGTTCCGGGGCTGAAGGATCTCGTCCGGGACCCCGGGGCAGGAGGCGGGAATATCGATGTGGAACGTCTTGTCCTCGGCATAGGCAACGCCCTCCAGCCCTCCGTTGAGCACGGCCTTGATGATAGCCCGGGTGACGTTGATGTCCATGCGCCGGCCCACGCCGTAGGGGCCGCCGCTCCAGCCGGTGTTGACCAGAAAGACCCGCGTGCGGTGTTTCCTGATCTTCTCGCCGAGCAGGGAGGCGTAGTCGTTGGGATTGCGCGGCATGAAGGGTTGGCCGAAGAAGCGCGAGAAGGTCGATACCGGCTCGACGATGCCGGTCTCCGTGCCCGCCAGCTTGGAGGTATAGCCCATCAGGAACCAGAACATGGCCTGGTCCTGGTCCAGCCTGGCCACCGGCGGCAGCACGCCGTTGGCGTCGGCGGTCAGGAAAATGATGGTCCGGGGATGCCTGCCGCGCGAGGAGCGCTTGACGTTGGGCAGGAAGGAGAGGGGGTAGGATCCGCGCGAGTTCTCGATCAGGCGTGAGTCGCTGAAATCGAAGGTCCCGTCAGGGTACATCATGGCGTTCTCCACGATGGCGCCGTGGCTGAGGTAGTGGGCTTGATGGATAATGGCGTGGTGGATCTGGGGCTCCTTGGCCGGGTCCAGGTTGATCAGCTTGGCGTAGCAGCCAAACTCGAAGTTGGCGATCCCGTACCGGCTCCAGCCATGTTCGTCGTCTCCCAGCAACGCCCGGTCGGTGGCGGCCGAAAGCGTGGTCTTGCCGGTCCCGGAAAGGCCCAGGAAGAGGGCGATGTCCCCCTTCGGGCCCTCGTTGGCCGAGGCGTGCAGCGGCAGGATGCCCGCCTTGGGCAGAAGGTAATTCATGACGGTGAACATCAGCTTCTTGACGCTGCCCCCGTAGGCCGAGCCGATGATGATGCCGATGCGCCGGGCGAAGTCCATGGCCACCACCAAGTCCGACGTTGTGCCGTCCGCTAGCCGGCGCAGGTGGCCTTCATAGCGCTGCTTGTCGAGCTTGTCGGCCGGCAGGGCGACGAGGGTGAAGGGCAGGTCGCGGTAGATGCTGCGGCCGATATCCTTGGGCAGCGGACGGAACATGGTTGCCGTGAACAGGGCGGTCAGGGCGTGGTCGCTGACCGTTCGCACCGGCAGAGCGTAGCGGCTGTCGGCGCCCACCACCCGGTCGGTCACGTACAGCCGGTCCTTCGCGGCCAGGAGGGCCAGCGCGTCCTCCTGAATCATGGTGAAGGTATCGGGATCCAGCGGCAGGTTGTTTGGCGAATCCCAGTCGATCTCGTCCTCGATCTCGGGCCGCCTGACCGTCAGGGTGTCCTTGGGGCTGCGGCCGGTCGACTCGACGCGGGTCCAGGTGGCCAGGGCGCCGTTGCGGCTGACCAGCGCCTCGCGGTTCTTCACGGCGTCTTTGATCAGTGCGCGGCGCCTGGGATTGACATGGACGCGGTCCCGATCGTTGATCAGCTCGGTTACGCTCTCGAGAAAATTCATGCGGATCTCCTCCGTTTGCAGGGGCAGATTATAGTCCAAGGCGGGGGCAAAAGCAATGAGCCGGCCGCGAGCGGGTCCGGGCCGCGCATTGACAAGGGCGGCCGAACAGTGCTACAATCCAGCGTGCGGAGGAACCATGAAGAAAGACATCCATCCCAAATACATGGAGTGCACGGTGGTCTGCGCCTGCGGCAACACGTTCAAGACCCGTTCCACCCTGCCCAAGATCGAAGTGGAGATCTGTTCTTCCTGCCATCCTTTTTTCACCGGCAAGCAGAAATACGTTGACACCGAGGGCCGGATCGAGAAATTCAAGAAAAAGTATGGCTACAAGGAACAGTGAGAGGATATTTTCCTACCTTGAAAAGATCCATTCCCGCGCCGAGCAGATCAGCGCGGAGCTGAGTTCGCCCGAAACCGCCCAGCAGCAGAAAAGATTCCGCGAGCTATCCAAGGAATTGTTCTCGCTCAAGCCCCTGAAGGAGAAGTACGCGCAGTTCGAAAGGCTCCGGGCCCGCCGCGCCGACGCCGTCGGCCTCTTGGGCGCCGAAGACCCGGAAATGGCCGCCCTGGCCCGGGAGGAACTGGAGTCCCTGGAGCGGGAGGAGGAAGCCCTGGTCGCCGCGGTCGAGATCCTGATGGTCTCCGACCGCCAGGAGGACAGTCGCAACGCCTTCTTGGAGATCCGCGCCGGCGCCGGTGGCGACGAGGCGTCGCTGTTCGCTTCCGACCTGCTGCGCATGTACATGAGGATGGCCGAGCGCAAGAAATGGCGGGCCGAAGTCATCTCCACCACCTATTCCTCCATCGGCGGCATCAAGGAGGTCATCCTCTACGTTAAGGGCACGGAGGTGAACAAGTTCCTCAAGTTCGAGAGCGGCGTGCACCGCGTGCAGCGCGTCCCCGAGACGGAAGCCTCGGGGCGTATCCACACCTCCACGGTGACCGTAGCCGTGTTGCCCGAGGTCGACGACGTGGACGTCGATTTCAATCCCAAGGATATCCGCATCGACACCTATGCGGCGTCGGGGCCGGGTGGCCAGCACGTGAACAAGACCGAATCGGCCATCCGCGTCACCCACTTTCCCACTGGCATCGTGGTCACCTGCCAGGATGAGAAATCGCAGCACAAAAACAAGGAAAAGGCCCTCAAGGTACTGAAGGCCAGGCTGTTCGAGCATGAAAAGTACAAGCAGGAGGAGTCGATCGCCCAGAACCGCAGGAGCCAGGTGGGATCGGGGGAGCGTTCGGAAAAGATCCGCACCTACAACTTCCCGCAGAACCGGGTGACCGACCACCGCATCCACGGGCGCAACTTCAACGTCGGCCTCGTCATCGACGGCGATCTCGACGACTTGGTTGCCGGCCTGAGCGAGGGGCATGCGCGCGCCCTCATTGATGAGAAGATCAAGGGCCTGACCGCCTAGTGCGCTACTCGGAGTTGTTCGCCTCGGCCCTGCGCCTTTGCGGGAGGAACGAGCTTTCCACCGCCGTCGAAGCCCTGATCGAGGACGTGTTCGCCATCCGCCGCAGCGAGTTCTGGATCCGCAAGAACCAGGTTATCCGCGACAAGACCGGGGTGCTCCGTTTTCGCCGCCGGCTGCGGCGATTGCTTGCCGGAGAGCCGCTGGCCTACATCCTGCGCGAGAAGGAATTCTACGGGGAAACGCTCGAGGTGACCCCGGCCGTGCTGATCCCCAGGCCCGAAACCGAGCTGCTCGTCGAGAAGGCCCTGGAAATTCTGGGAGAGGAACCGGCCCGCGTCCTGGATATCGGGGCCGGCAGC
>JAFGST010000262.1 GCA_016934475.1 Candidatus Aminicenantota bacterium
CTCGGTCATGCGCTATCTCGACGAGGATCCCTGGGAGCGCCTGGAGAGGATCAAGGCCGGCATCGGCGCGGCCTCCAGGCTCACGGCCCTGTCGCGCGGCCGCAACCTCTTCGGCTACAACCCCTACCCCGACGAGGTGATCGAGGGCTTTTGCCGCCACGCCGTGCACGCCGGCATCGACACCATGCGCATCTTCGACGCCCTGAACGACGTGGACAACATGAAGTCGACGATCCGCCACGTCAAGCAGAACGGCGGCCTGGCCGACTGCGCCGTCTGCTACACCGTCGACCCCAGGTTCACCCCCCTGCAGCGGGCCCGGGCGTACCTGCGCGGCCGGCCGCTGCCGAAACAGATTTTCGACATCGACTATTTCGTCACCAAGGCCGAGCAGCTGGCCGGCCTGGGCGCCGACATGATCACCGTCAAGGACATGGCCGGCCTCATCGATCCCGTGACTACGGGCCGGCTGGTCCGCGCCCTGAAGGGCAACCTGGGAATCCCCGTGGTCCTGCACACCCACTGCACGCCCGGCTTCGGCCTGGCCTCGCTGCTGGCGGCCATGGTCCACGGCGTCGACGGCGTCGACACCGTCATCCTGAACTTCGCCGGCGGCCCGGCGGCGCCGGCCTTCGAGCTCGTCCAGCTGTTCGCCGACAAGCTGGGGCGGGAGACCGGGGTGAACCGCCGCGCCGTCGCGGCCATCAACCGCGCGCTGCTGGAAATCCGCGCCGAGCTGGCCCCCTTCGACCAGTACAAGATGATCCCCCGCCCCTTCGACATCGCTTGCGACGAGCTGCCCCCCGAGGTCGAGGCGCTGTTCGACCGGGCCGTCGCCGCCGTAGCCGAGTCGCGCATCGGCGAGCTCCTGCGCAGCACCCAGGCCATCGAGAGGTACTTCAACTTCCCCGCCCCCGACGAGGTGGTGCGCATCGCCCAGATCCCGGGGGGCATGTACAGCAACATGCTGGCCCAGCTGAAGCAGGCCAAGCTGGAGCACCTGAAGGAGAAGGTGCTGCGCACCGTGCCGCGCGTGCGCCTCGACGCCGGGGTGCCGCCGCTGGTCACGCCGACCAGCCAGATCGTCGGCGTGCAGGCGGTCAACTGCGTCATCGACCGCGCCAACGGCCGCCCCTTCTACGCCACCACCTCCACCCAGTTCGTCAACCTGGTCAAGGGCACCTACGGCAAGACGCCGGTGGCGGTCGATCCCGCCTTTCGCCTGAAGGTCGCCGGCACGCGCCAGGAGACCCCCTACGATCCCGCCTCCCACCGTAGGCCGGAGAACCCGGTGCTCACCGAGTTCGGCGGCGTGCACCTGGCCCGCGGCGAGAGGGAGGAGCTGCTGCTCGAGCTCTTTCCCAATGTCGCCGCCCCCTTCCTCAGGAAGCGGCGCGAGAAGGAGCACGCCGGGCCGGCCGGATTGCCCCCCCAACCCGAGGAGCCCGATCCCCAGGACCAGGTGTGGGAGGAGCTTTCGGACTACGCCTGAACATCAGGCGTTCGAAGTTCGACGTTCGACGTTCGATGTTGAAGAATTTTTCGAACTTCGTAACGTATGACATGTAAGACTAAAATTCCAAATCACAAATTCTAAATTCCAAACAAATTCCAATTTCCAAATTCCAATGATCCAAACAAAGGCGCTTCGAATTTCTTCATTTTGGTCATTTGGTCATTGGAACTTGGTGCTTGTTTGTCATTTGGTGCTTGGGATTTGGAATTTCAAGGCGGCCACGGGGAACCGCCCCGACGTTCCTAAACTAGATCTTTTCTAAACGGTGCTTATAGACGACTCCGCGGGCGGCCAGCTCCTTGAGCAGGAACTCGACGCACGGGGGCTCCTCGCCGATGAACTCCGGCGCGATGATCCCCTTGCGGCTATACATTCCGCGGGCGAGCAGGCGCACGGCGGCGGTCGCCGTGTAGCCTGTAGTGCGGGCCATGGAGTGGACGCCGCTGGACTCATCGAAGCGGTCGAGCAGCTCGTAGACGTGGCGCAGCGCCGCGCCCTCCTTCTCCCCCTCGACGGTAACGCGCATCACGGTGAGGTCGGTGTCCCCGGGCTGCATCTTCCACTGCGGGAACAGCAGGCGGGCGGTCAGGTCCAGCGGCCGCACGCGCATGCCGTGCACCTCGACCGGCTCCTGGCCGAAGAAGCCACTCTCGCGCAGGACGGCGATCTTCTCGATGTGGCCGGGGTAGCGCAGCGTCTTCTCCTTCATGTTGGGGATGTCGAGGGTATGCACCAGCGTGCGCAGGCCGTCGCTGTTGAAGGCCTCCAGAGTGCTGACGCCGGGAATGTTCACGAACTCGGGGTCGGAGAGGGCGGGGCGCACCACCAGCTTGCCGTTCTCCACGTAGCGCGCCGGGCGGATGTACTCCTCGATCACGTCGAGCGGCGAGAATACCGCCTTGTACTCGTAGGGCCAGACGCGTCTCTCGGGCAGGCCGCCGACATAGATCAGCGCCGAGTCGGTCCGGTCCAGCAGGTGGTGGGCGTAGCCGACCAGCACGTTGCTCATCCCCGGCGCCACGCCGCAGTCGACGACGGCGGTGACGCCCTTCTTCCTTGCCAGCTCGTCGAGCATGAAGGGGTCCTCGGGGAAGAAGGCGATGTCGACGACGTCCTTGCCCGCCTCGATCACGGCGCGCAACGTCTGGAAGCCCAGGAAGCCGGGGACGGCGTTGAGCGCCAGGTCGTGCCCCGCGACAAGCTCCTTGACCTTTTCCGGGTCGGAGAGGTCGGCCTGGACCGTGCCGATCGAGGCGGCGGCGCACCTCGCCAGCGACTCGGCGCTGATGTCAGCGGCGGTGACGACGAACTCCCCCTTCGCGGCCAGGTCGAGGGCCATGGGCGCGCCGATCAGCCCGGCGCCGAGGACGATTATTTTCTGCTTTTTCATTGATTTCTCCTATTAAATTGATGGGGTTATTTGCTTGGGCGGGCGTCAGGAGAATTACAGCCCGCTGAAGCGGTTGAGAAAGGCGATCAGGCGCTGCGGCCTCTCGCCGCTCGCCTTGCGACCGGCCACGCTTCTTTGCCTTTTCATGGAAAGATACTAGTCTATGGCCCGCTTTTTGTAAAGGCTCCCCTCCATCGCCACGGCTTTCCGTTGACGCCCCCGGCGAATTGTATTAAAATGGGCCTTGCTTGAATCTTCGGGCCGAAGTAGCTCAGCTGGTAGAGCAATTGATTCGTAATCAATAGGTCGCCGGTTCAAATCCGGCCTTCGGCTTATCTTTGGCCCCGATCTCGGAGACGGAATTCCAAGCCGGCCTGCAGCCTCACGTATTCGGCATTCCTGGCCTTGCCATAGCTGTACATCACGTGATGGAGCACCGCGCCCAAATTGACCTTGGTCGACGAGCCGGGCATGAGCCTGAATTTGCCCCCGATCCCGCCGCAGACCTGGAAGAGGGCGCCGAGGTTCGCGAAGGAACTACTCAAAAAACCAAGACCGGCCAAAAAATAGAATTCGTTCATGGCCGACCTGGCCACCATGAAGGCGCCGTTCAGGCTGACGGATACGCCGCCCAGCGATTCCTTTCCCTCATCGTGGCGGTCAAAATAATGGAAGCTCCATTCATTGGAGAAACGCTGGTAAGCGACGCTCAGCTGCAGGCCGAAGTCATCGGAAAAGTCATGCTGACCATACAGGCCCAGGACAAAACCGGGCTGGTAATGGTTGGCGGTATGGCCCCCCGAAGTCATGTCGATGAACTCTTTCCCGATGCTGAACGACGATCCCAGATAAGCGCCGAAGGCCGGTTCCGATTTCGGCGCGGCTCCGACCATGAGAACACACAGGGCCATACCTCCGATGATCAAGGCAGCTTTTCGCTGACGCATGATTCCCTCCCCGGTCCTTCCTGGCCTTCAATTTAGCATAATTTAAAATTCCAGGCAATGAACGGACCGCGCCGGCCAAATTGAGAACAGAGGGCGACCGCCTGACCTTCACGTCAAACATCAATCAACGCAAAAACAAAAAATCGCCTTCCGTCCCTTACAACTGCGCTGGCGCTCCCTCTCCTTTCAGGTGCAGGTCGAACCAGCGCAGCTGCTCCCAGAGTACGTGCTCCACGCTTTCCTTGGCCCGGTAGCCGTGGTCCTCGAAGGGCAGCAGCACCAGGCGGGTGACGCCGCCCGTGCCGCGCACGGCCTCGAAGAGGACCTCGGACTGGTAGGTCCGCGTCCCGGGGTTGGCGTCGTCGCTGCCGTGGATGACCAGCAGCGGCTCCTTGATCCTGTCGGCGAAGAAGGTCGGCGAAAGGGCGATGTAGGCCTCCCGGGCCTCGAAGAGCGAGCGGCGCTCCGACTGGAAGCCGAAGGGCTGGTTGGTCTTGTTGTACGAGCCGCTGCGGGCGATTCCGGCCCGGAAGAGGTCGGTGTGCGCCAGCAGGTTGGCGACCATCAGCCCGCCGTGGCTGTGGCCGATGATCCCGATCCGCTGGGGATCGGCCACTCCGATCTCGACGGCCTTGGCCACCGCGGCCTCGGCGTCGGCCACCAGCTGCGGCACGAAGGTGTCGTAGGTGGTCTCGGGATCCCCGACCATCGGCATGGCGGCCTGGTCGAGCACGGCGTAGCCCCGCAGCAGGAAGAAGAG
>JAFGST010000263.1 GCA_016934475.1 Candidatus Aminicenantota bacterium
GAGAGGTGTCCGAGCGGTTTAAGGAGCACGCTTGGAAAGCGTGTGTACTGGAAACGGTACCGTGGGTTCGAATCCCACCCTCTCCGATGATGCGCGTTGCCCGGGGCCCGTTCGGCCCCACGAGGAAGAAAAAAAGGCCCAGGAGCCCGGCGGTGCGAACCTACGAACCTTGTCAGGACCGAGAGGTAGCAGCAATCAGTAGGACCTCGCAGGTGTCCGGGACCTCCTGGGCCCTTTTAAGGAAGAAACGATAGCATGTACCTCGCTCTCGCCCGCAAATACCGGCCGCAGAAGTTCGCCGACCTGATCGGGCAGGCCAGCATCAGCAAGACTCTGCAGAACGCCATCGCCATGAACAAGGTGTATCCGGCCCTCATTTTTTCGGGCATGAAGGGGGTGGGCAAGACATCGTCGGCCCGCATCCTGGCCAAGGCGCTGAACTGCGAGAAGGGGCCGGCCATCGAGCCCTGCAACGAGTGCCCGACCTGCGTGGAGATCACCGAGGACAGGTCCGCCGACTACATGGAGATCGACGGGGCCTCCAACAACGGCGTCAACGAGGTGCGCAGCCTGAGGGAGACGGTCAAGTACAAGCCGCTGAAGAACCGCCTGCGCGTCGTGGTCATCGACGAGGTGCACATGCTGTCCAACGCCGCCTGGAACGCGCTGCTGAAGACCATCGAGGAACCCCCGGAGCACACCATCTTCATCATGGCCACCACCGATTTCCACAAGATCCCGGCCACCATCGTCTCGCGCTGCCAGCACTTCGAGTTCAAGCGCATCCCCTTCGAGGTGATCAAGCAGGTCCTGAAGGACATCTGCCAGAAGGAGACGATCCGGGTGTCCGACTACGCCCTGTACCTGATCGCCCGCTCGGCCGAGGGCAGCCTGCGCGACGCCAAGAAGATCCTCGACCAGGCCATCGCCATCTCCCACGGCGACGTGCAGGACGACGACGTGGTGGCCATCCTGGGCATCATTGCCGAGGAAACGTTCATCACCCTGACCCGCCACGTGTTCAGCCAGGACCGCAAGGGCATCGTCGAGGAGATCAACCAGCTGATCGAGCGCGGCACCGACCTACGCTTCTTCTACACCGAGTACTTGCGCTTCATCCGCGACGTGATCGTCATCAAGTCCATTCCCGAGTCTGAGCGCCTGCACAACCTCAATCCGGAGAACATCCCGGCCATCAAGGAGATCGTCAAGGATGTCGGCGAGGTCGAGCTGCTGCGCTTCTTCAACGCCGTAAAGGAACTGGAACAGACGATCCGCAACACCGAGCACCCCTCGATCATCCTGGAGTACATGTTCCTCAAGCTGAGCTACTTCTCGGCGCTGGTCAGCATCGAGGAGTACCTGAAGAAGATCCGCAACGCCAGGCCGGCCGCGGCGCCGCCCTCCGTGCCGCCGCCAGCGCCCTCCCTCGACGCCCAGGCGCCAAGGGAAAGCGGGGCCGACTGGCTGGAGGTGCTGAAGCACCGCGTCGAAAAGGAAAAGCCCCGCATGGCGTCGGTCCTGGGCTCCTCGACCCTCGCGTTGCACGGCGCCTCGCTGACGATCGAGGTGGCGGCGCACCTGGAAAACGCCTGGCGGATGATGAAGGAGAACCGGTCCTACCTGGGGGAGCTGGCCCGGGAGCTGTCGGGGCGGGAGATCGCACTGGAGATCGTTCTGCGGGAGGACCCGCCCAGAGAGAGCGGTCCGCGGGCCATCCAGGACCTGAAGAACGACAAGAGGATCCGCAGCCTGAAGGAGAAGATCAAGGGCAGCGTCATCGCCGTGGAAAGCACGAAGGGAGACAAGGATGCCTAAGATGCCGAACATCAGCCAGATGATGGGCATGGCCCAGGACATGGCCCGGCGCATGGAAGAGGAGATGGACGCACTGACGGTCGAAGGCAACGCCGGTGGCGGCATGGTCACGGTCAGCATGGACGGCCACAAGCGCCTGAAAAGCCTGCGCATCGACCCGGAGGCGGTCGATCCCGCCGACGTCGAGATGCTGCAGGACCTGGTCCTGGCCGCCGTCAACGATGCCCGCGCCAAGGTCGAGGAGAAGCTGAAGAGCAGCCTCGGCGGGATGACCGGCGGGCTGCCCTTCGGCGCCCTGTGATCCCCGCGAGGTTCCGGCCGCAGCCAAGAATCCAATGATCGACTACACGCCGCCGCTGGCCCGCCTGATCGCCGAGCTGAAAAAGATCCCCGGCATCGGCCGCAAATCGGCCCAGCGCATCGCGTACTTCCTGCTGCGCACGGATAAGAAGAACGCGCTGGCCCTGGCCGAGTCCATCGTCCAAGCACGCGAGACGATCTTCCACTGCTCGGTCTGCAACAACATCACCGCCGTCGATCCCTGCGAGATCTGCTCCAGCCTCGACCGCGACGACGCCTCGATCTGCGTGGTGGAGGAGCCGTTCAACATCCACTCCATCGAGAAGACCGGCCTGTTCCACGGTCATTACCACGTGCTGCTGGGTACCCTGTCGCCGATCCGCGGCATCGGCCCCGACGAGCTGCGCATCGCCGGGCTTCTGCAGCGCATCCGTGCCGGGCGTTATCGCGAGGTCATCCTGGCCACCAGCCCGACCACCGAGGGCAGCGCCACGGCCCATTATTTGACAGAAATCCTGCGCGAGTATAAAATTACTATTTCACGGATCGCCCTGGGCCTTCCGGTGGGCTCCGATCTGGATTACGCCGACGAGATGACGATCGCCAAGGCCATCGAGGGCCGCCTGGAAGTGAAGTAGGAGGTGACAGTGAGCGGGGAAGATGCTTGCTTTTTTCCGGGCGCTGCAGTCCGCGCGAGGGCACGAAGGGGACGGGACTCCGCCGTGTCGAGAGAAAGATAAGCCATGCAAGAAAACTTCATCATTTACAACGAGGAATACGTCCTGATCAAGGAGATCCTGCGCAAGCTGAAGAGCAACACCAGCGGCAAGGCTGTGTTCATCACCGACTCGGAGGGGCACTGCATCGCTTCCTCGGGCGAGATGGACGACGTTAACCTGAACTCCATCTCCTCCCTGATCGCCGGCAGCGTGGCCGCCATCAACAGCATCGCCCAGATGCTGAAGATCGAGAACTTCTCCGCGGTGCTCAACGAGTCGGCCAAGGAAAGCCTGCACATCTCCCTGATCAACGACCGCACCATGCTGGTCGTGATCTTCGACAACACCTCCAACCTGGGACTGGTGCGCTTCCGGGTGCGCAGCGCCATGGAGGAGCTGGTCAAGGTATTCCAGGTCATCGCCAAGAAGCTGAAATCCAGCGAGAAAATCCCCGGCGGATCCCCCTTCGAGGGAGTGTCCGATGAGGACATCGACCGCATCTTCGGAGACTGAACTTGTCCTTCCTAAACTACTCCACCCGAGAGATCAACTTCAAAATAGTGTACTACGGACCGGGACTGAGCGGCAAGACCACCAACATCAAGTACATCTACGACAAGATCAAGAAGGACAACAAGGGCAAGCTGGTGAGCCTGGCCACCGAGACCGAGCGCACGCTCTTCTTCGATTTTTTCCCGCTGGACCTGGGCACCATCAAGGACTACAAGGTGCGTTTCCACCTGTACACCGTGCCGGGGCAGATCTACTACAGCGCCTCGCGCAAGCTCATCCTGAAGGGAGTCGACGGCCTGGTGTTCGTGGCCGATTCCCAGACCGAGCGCTTCGAGGCCAACCTCGAGAGCATCCAGGACATGATCGAGAACCTGCGCGACTACAAGATCGAGTTCGCCGGCATCCCCTACGTCCTGCAGCTTAACAAGCGCGACCTGCCCAACATCACGCCGGCCAACGAGCTGATCGGCGCCCTGCGCAAGAAGGAGGAGCCGGTGCTCGAGGCCGTCGCCAGCCGGGGCGACGGGGTGGTGGACACGCTCAAGGCCATCTCCAAGCTGATCATGTCCGAAGTCAAGAACAAGATCGGCTGAGTGGAGCGCTTCACCTGCGACTGGATCTTCGGCATCCTGGTGGTCCTCTGCGACGGCAAGGTGGTCTGCGGCTGTGCCGATCCCCGCGGTGAGAGGCCGCTGGGGCACCTGCGCGACTCCAGCCTGGGCGCGATCTGGCGCAGCGAGCACGTGCGGCGCATCCGCCGCGAACTGAACGGCGGCTTCTGCGAATTTTGCCGCCCCTGCGGCCTGAAGCGGGCCCTGGCCGCGACCGGAGCGGCGCCGCAACGCCCCGTCGACCAGGAGGTCCTGCCGCGGATCTTTTTCGAGCCCACGGTCGTCTGCAACCTTGACTGCTTCCAGGCGGTCTGCTCCCGCGAGGCCGACCTGGCCGCCAGCCGCGAGCGGAAGACCTTCCCCCTGGACGAGTTCAAGGAGATGATGGAGGACGTCGGTTCCGGCCTGGGGCGACTCGACTTCTTCAACTACGGCGAGCCGTTCGCCCATCCCCAGGCCCTGGACATGATCGAGCACGTCAAGCGGCGCTATCCCCACGTCTATCTGTACACCAGCACCAACGGCCTGCTGCTCGATCGCCAGCGCACGCGCCGCCTGGCGCAGTCGGGCATCGACGAGGTCACCTTCTCCATCGACGGCGTCGACCAGGACACGTACGAGCGCTACCGCCGCGGAGGCAGTCTGGAGCGGGTCCTGGAGAACATGGCCTCCCTGGTGGCGGAGAAGCGCCGTCTCGGCCGGGAAGTGCCCTTCATCAACTGGCGCTACATCCTCTTCCGCTGGAACGACTCGCGCCGGCAGATGGCCCGGGCCCGGCGCCTGGCGGCGAAGATCGGGGTCGACCGGCTGACCTGGGAGATCACCGATCATCCCGAGGCGGCACGCTCGCGCAGGTACCAGATCGGCACGCGGGGCTGGAGGCGGATATACCACGAGATATGGGACTCCAGCCAGATCGGCTCGGCGCTGCCCGGGAAGCGCTTCCGCGCCCGCATCCGCACCGCCCGCCGAGCGGTCGTGGCCGCGCCCGGGGAGGCGACGGCCCTGGAGGTGACGGTGAGGAACCTGGGCGGCGCCCCATGGCTCACCGCCGCCTTTTCCGGCCGGCGCTGGGTAAGGCTGGGAGCGCAGCTGCACGACCAGGGTCGAAGGCTCCTAGAATTGAACTATGCCCGGGCCTACCTGCCCCGGCCGCTGGCCGGCGGGGAGAAAGCCGTGCTGCGGATCGATCTGCCCGGCCTGACGGGGGCGGGGGAGTACTGTCTGAAGCTGGACATGGTCAGCGAGGGGGCCGACTGGTTCGAGAACGGCGGCTCGCCCGTCCTCTGGCTGCCGTTCATCGTTCGTTGAGAGTATCTTCGTAACGCGTAACGCGTAACGAGAAAAACCGACTTTCAGCCGGGACTTCCTCCAGGCCGAATTCTCCGTGCTTTTTTGTTCAGGGCGTGATGAGCGCCGACTCGCGGCTTCCCTTCCAGTTGGAGATCACCTCGGCCAGGCGCTTGACCCCTTCCTCGATCTCAGGCTTGCTGGAGTAGGAGAAGTTCATGCGGAAGCAGTTGCGGCCGCCGCTGTCGGGATAGAAAGCCGTGCCCACCACGTAGGCCACCTTCTTCTCCACGGCGCTGTGGAACATCTCGCCGGCGTCCATTTCCTGGGGCAGGGTGACCCAGAGGAACAGGCCGCCCTGGGGATGGGTCCATTTCAATCCCGGGAGCTTGGGCATGTACTGGGAGAGCTTCTCGATCATGAAGTCGCGCTTCTCCCTGTAGGCCTTGATGATGACGGAGATCTGCTTTTCCAGCAGGCCGCGGCTCAGGTACTCGTAGAGGATGGACTGGTTGAAAGGCGGGGAGCAGAGGTCGACCGACTGCTTGGCCGTCGCCGCCTTCTGGATCAGTTCGGCGGGGCCGGCCATCCAGCCCAGGCGGAAGCCGGGCAAGAGGATCTTGCTGAAGGTGTAGAGCGCCAGGACGCGCTCGGAGTTCATGCCGATCAGCGACGGCTCGCCGCGGCCCTCGAAGCGCAGCTGGCGGTAGGGGGAGTCCTCGACGATGATCATGTCGAATTTCTCGGCGATGCGCAGCATTTCCTTTCTCCGGGCCAGGGTCATGGTGATGCCCGAGGGGTTCTGGAAGTCGGGGATCTCGTAGATGAACTTGGGCTTGCGGCCGGCGGCGATCCGCTTGGCGATCTCGGCCTCCAGCAGGGCGGTCTGCGTCCCCTCGGCGTCCTGCTCGATGCCCAGCATCGTACCGCCGTAGGAATGGAAGGCCTGGATGGCGCCGACGTAGGTGGGCAGGCTGGTCATGATCAGGTCGTCCGGGTCGACGAAGATCTTGCCCACCAGGTCCAGGCCCTGCTGCGACGAGGTGACGACCAGCAGGCGGTCGCTGGAGATGGTCACGCCGTCGCGCTTCAGCAGCTTGGCCAGCTCCTCGCGCAGGCGGTTGTCGCCCTCGGTCGGGCCGTACTGCAGGGCGATCCTTCCCTCCTTCTCCATGACGATGCGCGTCATCTCCTTGATGTCGTCGATGGGAAAGAGGTCGGGCGCGGGCAGTCCGCCGGCGAACGAGATGATGCCCGGCTTGCGGGTGAGCTTAAGAAGCTCGCGGATCTCCGAGCGCTTCATGTTCTTGGCGTTGCGGGAAAAATATTGTTCATAGTTGATCATGGCATCCTCCTTGCTGATGCGGCGTTTCGTTCGGGGCAAATCACTATATAGTCCAATGCGGATGAATTTGCAAGCAACAGGTAACCATAACGCGGAACGAGTATCTCGAGAAAGCCAAAATTCCAAATTTCAAGCACCAAATTCCAAGTAAGCTCCAAATTCCAATGACCGAATGACCCAAACGAGGAGAACGGCGCTCGTTGTGGTCACTCGTTACGCGTCACGATTGTCTTTTTATGGTATATTCCTTCCCATGCCGCTGCTGATGCTTACCTCATTCATCTGGGCGTTCTCGTTCGGCCTGATCAAGAAACACCTGGCCGGAGTGGACGCCGGCTTCGTGGCCTTCGCCCGCCTGGGGCTGGCCCTGGCGCTTTTCCTGCCCCTGCTGCGGCCGCGAAGGATTCCGCCGGCACAGGCATTGCGCCTATGCGCCGTCGGCGGGATCCAGTTCGGACTGATGTACGTGTTCTACATCCAGTCGTTCCGCTTCCTGGATGCTCATCAGGTGGCCCTCTTCACCGTGTTCACCCCGATCCTGGTCGTCCTGTTCGCCGACGGGATGGATAAGCGCTTCCGGCCGTTGCACTTCTGGACGGCGGCCCTGGCCGTCGCCGGCACCGCGCTGATCGTCTATTCCGGTCGGGGCCGTGCCGGGATTGCCTGGGGATTCCTCCTCGTCCAGGTCTCCAACGCCTGCTTCGCCCTTGGCCAGCTTGCCTACCGGCGGCTGGCCGCTGCCGGGAAAATCGGGCGCGACCGCGACATCTTCGCCTGGCTCTACCTGGGCGGAGCGGCGGCGGCGCTCGCTTCCATTCCGCTCTGCAACGGGGCACTGGTAGTGGAGCTGAGCGTCACCCAGGCGCTGGTCCTGCTCTACCTCGGCTTGCTGGCTTCGGGCGTCGGCTTTTTCCTGTGGAATGTCGGGGCCACCCGGGTAAGCGCCGGCACCCTGGCCGTGATGAACAACCTCAAGGTCCCCCTGGCCGTGACCGTCTCCCTCCTGGTCTTCGCGGAGCGGACGAACCTGATCCGTCTCGCTTTAGGGGGCGGCGCGGTCCTTCTGGCGCTTTTTCTCAATGAGAAGGACAAAGCGCAGTAACCCGTGTTAGAGTTACTGAACAATCACTGCTGTCCGAAATAAATCGTTTTTTGGACAGACTGCAAGCACGGTAAAGGGTTTTGGGGCTGGCAGGCTCTCGCGCCAATCGCC
>JAFGST010000033.1 GCA_016934475.1 Candidatus Aminicenantota bacterium
CCGAACCCGGAAGTTAAGCTCTTCAGTGCCGATGATACTGCTCTGGCAACGGAGTGGGAAAGTAGGTCGTCACCGGGTTTTTTTCAAGACAATCATCCCCAAAAAAACGCTTTGTTCCCTTGACCACGACCCCCTTTTCGTGGTATACATCCATCGTACGCCGCCGAAAATTTAGGGAAATCGTAAAAAATAACCCTTTAGATTTGTACAGGAGGAAATTTGCCTACAATTAACCAGTTGGTCCGTTTGGGCAGGAGCCGCGTGGGCGAGAAGTCCAAGTCGCCGGCGCTGCAGAACTGCCCGCTGAAAAGGGGCGTCTGCACGCGCGTGTTCACCACCAATCCCAAGAAACCCAACTCGGCCATGCGCAAGGTGGCCAGGGTCCGCCTGACCAATGGCATCGAAGTGACGGCATACATCCCCGGCGAGGGGCACGCCCTCCAGGAGCATTCCATCGTCCTGGTGCGGGGCGGCAGGGTCAAGGACCTGCCCGGGGTCCGCTACCACGTCGTGCGCGGCGCCAAGGACTCCACCGGAGTGGAGAACCGCCAGCGCAGCCGCTCGAAATACGGAGCCCGGCGCAAGAAGGGAGCCCAGGAGAAATAAATGCCCAGGAAGAAAATTACCAAGAAGAAAGAGGTCCTGGTCGACCCCATGTACAACTCCTCCATTCTGGCCAAGCTGATCACCAAGGTCATGTTCAGCGGCAAGAAGAACCTGGCCCAGCACATCGTCTACGGAGCCATGGAAACGATCCAGGAAAAGATGAAGGAGGATCCCCTAAAGGTGATCACTCGGGCGATCGAGAACATCCGCCCCCAGGTGGAGACCCGATCCCGCCGCGTCGGCGGCGCCACCTACCAGGTGCCCATGGAGGTTCGCAAGGAGCGATCGTACTCGCTGGGCATCCGCTGGCTGGTGGAGTACGCCCGCGAGCGCGGCGGCCGCTCCTTCCGCGAGAAGCTGGTCGGCGAGATCATGGACGCCTATACCGAGAAGGGCGGCGCCATCAAGAAGAGGGAGACGGTGCACAAGATGGCCGAATCCAACCGGGCTTTCGCCCACTACCGCTGGTAAAGAGGGGGCCCGGCCGCACGGAGCATGGACATGAAGGGCGTTTCGGTGGAGCAGATACGAAACATCGGCCTGATGGCGCACATCGACGCCGGCAAGACCACCACCACCGAGCGAATCCTGTTCTACACCGGGGTGACCTACAAGATCGGCGAGGTCGATCAGGGCACGGCCGTCATGGACTGGATGGAGCAGGAGCAGGAGCGCGGCATCACCATCACGGCGGCCGCGACCACCTGCTACTGGAAGGACTGCCGCATCAACATCATCGATACCCCCGGCCATGTAGACTTTACCGCCGAGGTGGAGCGCTCGTTGCGCGTCCTGGACGGGGCGATCATCGTGCTGTGCGGCGTCGGCGGCGTCGAGCCCCAGACCGAGAAGGTTTGGTACCAGGCGACGAAATACCACATCCCAAAGATCGCCTACGTCAACAAGATGGACCGGGTCGGCTCCGACTTCCAGGACGTGGTCACCCAGATCGAGGACAAGTTCAAGGTGGTCACCCTGCCGCTGCAGCTCCCCCTGGGCAGCGAGGAGAACTTCTCCGGAGTGGTCGACCTCATTTCCCTGAAGACGTTCCGCTTCAACGGCGAACTGCCCGGGGCCCGGGTCGAGACCGACGACGTTCCCGGCGACCTGCGCGACGAGGCCCTGCTGCACCGCGAGCACCTGGTCGAGCGCCTGGCCGAGCTGGACAACGAGGTCATGGAGCTGTTCCTGGAGAAGAAGGAGGTCCCCGCCTCCGTTCTGACCCGGGCGGTGCGCGCGGCCACCATCCGCCTCCAGGCGGTGCCGGTGCTGCTCGGTTCCTCTTTCAAGAACAAGGCCGTGCAGAACCTGCTGGATGCCGTGGTCGACTTCCTGCCGTCGCCGGCCGACAAGGCCGAGACCAAGGGCTTCGATCCCAAGAACGGCCGCCCGCTGCGCCGCCGCTTGTCCGAGAACGACCCGCTGTCGGCGCTGGTCTTCAAGATCCAGAGCGATCCCTACGTGGGGCAGCTGCTCTACTTCCGCGTCTACTCGGGATCGATCAAGCTCGGAGCCACCGTCCTGAACAGCCGCCGCGGCCAGAAAATGCGCATCGCCAAGCTTCTCAAGATGCATGCCAACAAGCGCGAGGAGGTCGACGCCGTCCATTCCGGGGACATCGCGGCCACTGTCGGTCTCAAGGATGTCTCTACCGGCGATACCCTGTGCGACGAGCGCCATCCCATCCTTCTCGAGTCCATCCAGTTCCCCGAGCCGGTCGTCCAAGCCACCATCGAGCCGCGCCTGACCTCCGAGCACCAGAAGCTGGACGAGGTGCTGGCCAAGCTGAGCACGGAGGACCCGACCCTGAGATCCTACGTCGATGCCCATACCGGCCAGGCGATCCTTTCGGGCATGGGCGAGCTGCACCTGGAGATCATCCAGGAGCGCATCCGCCGTGAGTTCAAGATCCAGACCAAGCTGGGCAAGCCGCGCGTCGCGTATTACGAGACGGTGCGCCAGGCCGCCCGCGGCGAGGAGAAATACGTCAAGCAGTCGGGCGGCAAGGGCCAGTTCGGCCACGTGATCCTGGAGGTCCGGCCGTACGGCGGCGACGGCAAGTTCCGCTTCATCACGAAGATCAAGCCGGGGGTCATCCCCAAGGTGTTCCACCCGGCCATCGAGCAGGGCGTGCGCGAGGCCATGGACATCGGCGTCATCGCCGGCTTTCCCATCACCCACGTCGAGGTCGAGCTGGTCGACGGCTCCTTCCACGAAGAGGATTCCACCGAGCTGGCCTACAAAATCGCGGCCTCCATGGCCTTCAAGAGCGCCTTCCGCCGGGGCAGCCCGATCATGCTCGAGCCGATCATGAAGATCGAGATCACGGTCCAGGACGATTACCTGGGCGAGGTCATGGCCGATTTCAACGCCCGCCAGGGGAAGGTGACGCACATGGACCTGAAGAACGGCCTGCACGTCATCGACGGCCAGGTGCCGCTGTCCCTGATGTTCGGCTACGCCAAGGCGCTGCGCACCCTGACCCAGGGCCGGGCCAACTATTCCCTGGAGTTCCTCAAGTACAGCGAGATGAGCGAGGAAAAGATGAACGAAGTCCTCAAGACCCAGTTGGGTATCTATACGACGAGCTAGGAGGCAATCATGGCAAAAGAGAAGTTCGACCGGACGAAGGCGCATTTGAATATCGGTACGATCGGGCACGTGGACCACGGGAAG
>JAFGST010000264.1 GCA_016934475.1 Candidatus Aminicenantota bacterium
CTGGCCGACGTCTCGGGCATCCTGCCCCGCGGCGGCACCATCCTGGGCACCTCCAACCGCGACAACCCGTTCCGCTATATCGACCGCGACTCCGGCGCCGGCCAGGCTCACAGCGACGTCTCGCCCCGGGCGCTGAGGACGATCGAGGAGAACGGCATCGACGCCCTGCTGGCCGTCGGCGGCGACGGCACCCAGGCCATCGCCCAGCTCTTTTTCGCCCGGCACGGCCTGCCGGTCGTCGGCGTCCCCAAGACCATCGACAACGACCTGGACGGCACCGACGTCACGTTCGGCTTCGACACGGCGCTGGCCATCGCCACCACCGCCGTCGACAAGCTCCATTCCACCGCCGAGGCCCACCACCGCATCATGGTCATCGAGGTGATGGGCCGCTACGCCGGCTGGATCGCCCTGGGGGCGGGACTGGCCGGTGGCGGCGACGTCATCCTCATCCCGGAGATCCCCTTCCGCGTGGAGAGCGTCTGCGCCAAGATCCGCCGCCGCGCCGAGCAGGGTAAGCGCTTCTCGCTGGTCGTTGTCGCCGAGGGCGCCTACGAGGAGGGAGGGCGGCCGGTCGTCGCCCGCCAGGTGCAGGACGCCAGCGATCCCATCCGCCTGGGGGGGATCGCCGCCATGGTGGCAGGCCAGGTCGAGGACATGACCGGCAGCGAGAGCCGCTTCACCATCCTGGGCCATGTGCAGCGCGGCGGCAGCCCCTCCCCATTCGACCGCATCCTGGCCAGCCGTTTCGGCTACCACGCCGTGAGGGCCGCCATGGGACGGGAGTTCGGCCGCATGGTCGGCCTGCGCGGCATCGAGATCCGGACCACGCCCATCGAGGAGGCCATCGCCGTCCCGCGCCGCGTCTGCCCCGACGACGACCTGGTGCGCACGGCCCGGGCGGTCGGCACCTGCTTCGGAGAGTGAATGGCCCGGCTGGTCGTCTTCGAGGGGATCGACGGATCGGGGAAAACCTCCCTCTCCAGGATGTTCCACGAGCGGCTGCTCCGGGACGGCACTCCCGCCGTCTGGCTGCGCGAGCCGAGCGATTCGCCGCTGGGGGAGCGCATCCGCCGCCTGGCCCGCGACGAGGGCTCCGTCTCCGCCCGGGAGGAACTGGAGCTCTTCATCGAGGACCGGCGCTGGGACGTGGAGGCCAACATCCTGCCGGCCCTGGGCGCGGGAAAGACCGTGGTCATGGACCGCTATTACTATTCCAACGCCTGCTACCAGGGAGCACGCGGCCTGGACGTGGAATCCATCCTGCGCCGCAACCGCAAGTTCGCCCCCGAGCCCGACATCGTCTTCATCATCGACGTCGAGGTCGAGCGGGCCTTGGGGCGCATCGGCCGCGCCGGCCGCGATCCGGCCCGGCTGTTCGAGAGGAAGGACTTCCTGGAAAAGGTGCGCGCCCTCTACCTGGGGCTGCGCGGGCCCAACCTGGCCCATATCGACGGCAATCCAAGCCTGCGCCAGGTCATGGAGGCCGTGCAGCGGCGCTTCGCCGCCTGCGGAGGCGGTCCGGATTGACAGGCGGGCGGGTTTCTGGTATGATGAAGCCCGATTCTGGAGGATCGCACATGGCCAATCATGCATCGGCAGTAAAAAAGCACCGGCAGGACGAGAAGAAGAGGATGATCAATCGCAGCAACCGCTCCAAGATGAAAAATAGAATCAAGACCCTCAAGAAGACGATCGGCGCCGGCCAAAAAGAGGAAGCCCTCAAGATGCTTCCCCGGACCATTTCGATCATCGACATGACCGTGCGCAAGGGAACCATCCACAGGAATACCGGCTCGCGCTACAAATCCCGGCTTTACGCCCTGGTCAACAAGAGCGAGAAGTAATTCCCTGCATGCCCCTTCCCCGCGGCTACATCTCCCACAGCCAGATCCGCCTATACAACGAGTGCCCGCGGAAATACTTCTTCGCCTACGTCGAGGAGATCCGCCCGCCGGTCAACGACAAGGTGTTCCTGGGGGAGATGTTCCATCAGGCCATCGAGATGCACTTCCGCAGCCGGATCGACGGCGCCCCGCTGCCGGACGGCGAGGTGACCTCCGCTTTCGTCGCCGCCTTCGACGAGGCCGCCGCCACCAGGGAGATCAACTGGCAGGCACCCCAGCGCGAGACCCGGGAGCGGGGCCTGGCCTTTCTGAGGTACTTTTTGGAGCACATCGCCCCCGGCATCCGGCCGCTGATGACGGAAAAGGAGCTGAGCGCGGAGCTTCCGGGCAGCGGCGTGGCGCTGAAGGGGGTCATCGACCTGGTCGAGGAGGACTTCTGCATCACCGATTTCAAGACCGCCACCAGCCGGTGGTCCGACAGCAAGGCCAGCCAGTCGCCGCAGATGCTGATCTACAAATACCTCTTCGACCGCAGCTTCGGCCCCGTGTGTTCCAGCTTGAAGTACGAGGTCCTGTACGCCCGCCACGCCGGCAACGTCCGGCACCAGACCCTGCGCCTGGCTCCGGCCGCCGAGGCGCAAGAGAACCTGCTGGCGATGATCGACCGCGTGGTGCGAAGCATCCTCTCCGGCGAGTTTCAGCCCCTCGAGACCCCCTATTGCCGCTATTGCGAGTTCCGCGCCCGTTGCCTTGTAAAGGCCCCAGGCTGATACCTCCGAAAATCCTGGTTGACAATATTCATTTTTAACAACATATAAGAATCATTCAAAAGGAGAGAGAGCGGATGGACAAAAGGCGAGACGACCGCGTCAAAAAAAAACTGCCCGTGCGCTTTTATTTCGAAGGCAACGCCTTTCTCTCCTTCACCGGCGACCTGTCGCGCCGGGGCATTTTCATCCAGACGCCGCACCCCTTCCCGACGCGCCGGGGGATCAACATCGAGATCGAGGGCAAGGGGCGCAGGGTCTTCCTGGCCGGATTCATCGTCTGGAGCAAGGACGACGCGGGGGAAACCTCGCAGATACTTCCCAGCGGCATGGGCGTGCAGCTGCTGAATTACCAGAAGGACGAGTACCAGGCGTTGGTCGGGGATTAAGAAATCAAGCGAAATAATTGTGGCAGTGGCAGTGCCAGTGTCAGGAAGAGGCAACTGAGCAACGCGAGGATAATTCCTTCCGTCTTGAAAATGCAATTGACGTCATATCGCCATACGGTTGAACTGAAAAACCAAATAAAACAATCGAAATAAACTTCTCTATCTTGCTGACACTCACACTGTCACTGACACTATTTGTTCGTTGAGCTTCTTGCTGACACTGACACTGTCACTGACACTATTTGTTCGTTGAGCTTCTTGCTGACACTCACACTGTCACTGACACTATTTTAACGTCTCGAGCTCTTCCAGGAAATCGACGGCCCGGCGCAGGTGCGGAATGACGATCGAGCCGCCCACCACCAGGGCGACCTGAAAAGCCTCGAAGAGCTCCTCGCGGCCCGCGCCGTGCTCCCGGGCCCGGATCAGGTGGTACGCCACGCAGTCGTCGCAGCGCAGCACCAGCGATGCCGCTAGGCCGAGGAACTCCTTGGTCTTGGAGTCGAGCGCACCGGGGCGGAAGGTCTGCTCGTCCAGGGCGAAGAAGCGCTTGACGCCCAGCGGGCCCTGCTCCAGAATCTTGCGGTTCAACCGCTGCCGGAAACGGGTGAATTCATCGTACTTGCCCATGAAACGTTCCTCCCCTTGCGCGGACCGCTCACTCGATCGTCACCCGGAAAACGTGCTTCCGGGCCGGCTCGGCCTCCGTTTCCCAGGGGCGGACGTATTCCAGGGCGATCGCCGCCCGGCCGGCGGCCAGGGCCTCGAAGATCCAGACGGCGGTTTCGGGGGCCCCCAGCAGGCCGCTCTTGGATTCCTCGGTTTTTTCCTCGACGAAGCGCAGCAGGCGCGGATCGGGCTCGGCGGCGAAGCGCCAGCTGAAGCCGGTCCCAGGAGAGGTACGGAAGCGCAGGGCGAAGCGCTCGCCTGCAGCCACGCGGACGCAGGTCTCCTCCGCCTCCGACATGGTGAATGCGGCCATCTTTTCCTCCGTTGCGCCCAGGCCAACCAGCGTCAGCGCCCATATCCCGGCCAAGGCAGCCCAAGCCAGCGGCGATCCCTTGGTTTTCGTCGTTTTTCTGCTCACGGCCCCACTATATGCGTCGCCAGGAAAAAAAGCAACCGGGCTCAACGACCGCCCTGGTCCGCTGCCGGGCGGGAGCGTTCCTCCAGCCAGGCCACCGCCTCCAGGGCCACCGCGGGCGGAGGCCAACGGTGCTCGCCGTGGAAGATTCGCAGCCGCGCGGGGGTGCCCAGGCGGCGCAGCCAGAAGTCCAGCTCCTGCATCTCCCCGTAGTTGAAGTCCCGGAGACCGACGGTCCCGAACCAGGGAACGCCGGACAGGTCGGCGGGTTCGAGCCATTCGGGCAGGCCGGCGCCGCAGCCGATCACGCCGGCCAGGCGGATGGAGAGCAGGCGTCCCAGGCCGCAGGCCGCCCGCGCGCCCCCCGAAAAGCCGGCCGCGTAGACCCGGGAGTCGTCGATGGCCAGCCGGGCGCGGGTGTCGCTCCAGAAAGCGCGCGCCGCCGCCAGGATCTCCCCCCAGGGGCCGTTGCGCAAATTGTTCGAGCCGACCAGGATCCAGCCGAATCTCTCCGCCGCCTCCCGGAAAAGGGCCACCGGCGCCTGGCCGCGTCCGCCGGGATCGAGGCAATACAGGACCGGCCAGGCGCGCTCCGCCGTGTAGCCGGGGGGAAGGTACAGGGCGTAGCTGTGATCGGCGTCCCGCAGGCAGACGACGGGATCGATGATCCTGCCGACGGGAAGTATTCCGGCCTGCAGGAGAAAGGGGGCCAGCAGCCACCCCAAAAACACCGCCGCCGGGGGCAGGGCCATCCGCGCGCCTCCCGCGGCCCTAGCCCCGGGTCATTTCACGACATGGATCCAGCCGTGACGGTCCTCGAGCTCGCCGTACTGGATTCCGGTCAGGGTATCGAAGAATTTCTTGGCCCAGGGGCCGGTTTGGTTGCCGTTCACGATGAAGTCGCGGCCCTGGTAGGCGATCTTGCCCACCGGGCTGATGACCGCGGCGGTGCCGGCGCCGAAGACCTCGCTCACCTTCCCGGAGGCGATGCCGTCGACGACCTCGTCGATGGCGATGCGCCGCTCTTCGGCTCGGATGCCGAGCCCGGGGGCCAGCTCCAGGACCGAGCGCCGGGTGATGCCCTGCAGGATCGTTCCGCTCAGCGCCGGCGTCACGAGCGTATCTTCGATGACGAAGAAGATGTTCATGGCTCCCACCTCCTCGACGTAGCGGTGCTCGCCGGCATCCAGCCAGAGGACCTGGCTGTATCCCTGCTGCGTCGCCTCGCGGGTGGCCAGGAGGCTGCCGGCGTAGTTGCCTCCCGTCTTGGCCTCGCCGGTGCCGCCGTTGCCGGCGCGGGAATAGGTCTCGCTGACCCACAGGCTGACCGGATTGAATCCCTCCTTGAAATAGGGTCCCACCGGCGAAAGAATGACGTAAAAAAGGTAGTGGCTGGAGGGCTTGATCCCCAGCGCCGCCTCGGTGCCGATGACGGTCGGCCGGACATAGAGGCTGGCCCCTTTCTGGCCGGGGATCCAGCGCTCCTCGACCTTCAGCAGCTCTCCCTCCGCCTCCAGGAAATCGTCCTCGGGGATCTCGGGCATGCACATGCGCTGCAGGGAACGGTTCATTCGCCGGGCATTCTCGCGGGGGCGGAACATCAGGATCTCCCCCCGGGACGACTTGTAGGCCTTCTGGCCCTCGAAAACCTCCTGGCTGTAGTGCAGGACGTTGGCCGAGGGCTCCAGGAGCAGCGGCCCGTAGGGAGTGATGCGGGCTTCGTGCCAGCCGCTCTCGGGCGCAAAGGACATGGTGAACATGTGGTCGGTGAACTGACGGCCGAACGGCAGCTTCAGCGGGTCGTCGAACAACGGCTTGCGCTTGTCCGCGGCCACGATCTCCCGGGTGATGTTCATGTACGAACCTCCTTTTTTCCGACTGCCGGCATCTTAGCGAAGATGGCCTTTGCTTGTCAATCGCTCCAGCCAGTCTCCGAAGGGGCGCACATCGCCGTTGGAGAGCAGGATCACGACCTGCTCGCGCTCGAGATCGAGCGTCCCCAGGTAGCCGAGGATGGACTCGAGATCGGCGCCGATCCGCACCTTCCGGCCCATGGCCTCAAGGGCGGAGCGCAGCGCGTCGAGCGATAGCCGCTGTTCGGGCGGGATCTTCTCCTTCTCATAGATGTCGTTGATGACGATTTCGTCGGCTCGGGAGAGCGCCTGCGGCAGGCGCTCCTGGAAGAAATTCCTTCGCAGGCTCCAGGAACGGGGATCGAACACGGCCACGATCCGGTGACCGGGATAGGCGTGGGGCAGGGCCGCGAGAACCTGGGCGATCGCCGTCGGGTGATGGGCGAAATCGGAGAGAAAGACCGTTTTCCCGAGCCGGCCGACGGCCGACAGCCGACGCTCCACTCCGCGGAAGGTTTCCAGCGCCCTTTCGACGACCGCCTCTTCCAGGCCGAGCTCCTGGGCGAGCACGATGCCGGCGGCCACGTTCCAAGCATTATAGGCCCCGGGCAGCGGGCAATGGTAGCGCCGGCGCCCTTCGTCCGACTCCAGCGTGAAGCCGCAGCCGTCACGGCCGGGCTTCAGGTCGACAATGCGGCGGTCGTTTTCCGCCCCGCCGTAGAACAAGACCGGGGTGTGGGCGCGCGCCACGGCCTGGCGCGCCATCTCGTAGTCGCCGTTGGCGATGATGCGGCCGCGACCGGGAACCTGGTCGACCAGGTCGCGGAAGCTGCGCAGGTAAGACTCGGCCGTGGGATAGAAATCGACGTGATCGTGCTCCAGGGCGGTGATCAGGAGCAGCTCGGGGCGGTATTTGAAGAACTTGGCCGAGCGGTCGAAAAAGGCGGTTTCGTATTCGTCGCCCTCGCTGACGAAATACTCCCCTGCGGCCAGCCGGTGGTTGGCCGCGAAGTTGAGCGGCTTGCCGCCGATGAAGAAACCGGGCTTCAGGCCGGCGACATCCAGCAGGTGGGCGACGAAGGAGGCGGTGGTGGTCTTGCCGTGGCTGCCCGCCACCACCAGCGAGCGCTTGCCGTGGAGGAAAAAGCGCTGCAGGGCCTCGGCCATGGAATAATACTCCAGGCCGCGGTCCAGGATGGTTTCGGCCTCGGGATTGCCTCGGCTGATGACGTTGCCGATGACGCAGAAATCGACGTCGGCGGGGATGTGAGCGGCGTCGAAGCCCTCGAAGAGGGTGACGTCGAGTTCCTTGAGAAGTTGGTCGACCGGAGGGTAGAAGCGGCGGTCGGAGCCGAAAACCTCAAAGCCCCGCTGCCGGAAGAGGCCGGCCAGGGCGCTCATCCCCGTCCCGGCGATGCCGCACAAGAAGACCCGCTTCACCATTTCACCCCGATCGGACAGCGCAGCTGCCCACCGAAAGCCTCGGTGTCGATCTCGGCCTTCACCCCCAGGGGCAGCACCTGGGAGGAGGCGGCGTGGCCGAAGGGCATGTTGCAGAGGACGGGGATGCGCAGGTGGTCCAGCTTACGCCGCCAGCGAAGGTGGAACTCCTCCCTCTCGACGACATCCTTGAAGCAATTCGGGAACTCGCCCAGCAGCAGGGCGCGCAGGCGGCGGAAAACGCCCGCCTGTTCGCACTGCCACAGCATCCGGTCCAGGCGGTAGGGCCTCTCGTTGACGTCCTCGAGCAGCAGGATCCGGCCCTTGACCTCGGGCCGGTGGCGGGTGCCGAGAAGCGAGGCGAAATTGGTCAGGCAGCCGCCGGTAAGCAGACCCCGCGCCCTCCCCGGGCACAGGACCTCGCCCTGGAAGCGCAGGGACGGCTGGTTGGCGCCCATGGCGGCCAGGACCTGTTCGCGGTCGTATTCGCCGCTGGCCAGGGCCCCGTAGACCATGGGGCCGTAGAAAACGACCAGGTTGTGCCGGTCCAGCAGGTTCCAGAGAAGGGTGCTGGCGTCGGAGGAGGCGACGACGATCTTGGGCACGGGAACGCGCAGCCGCCCCAGCAGCGGCAGGAGATAGTTGCAGCCGTAGCCGCCGCGCCCGGCCCAGAGGGCCTTGATGTCGGGATCCAGGAAGAATCCCTGCAATTCCTCGAAAGCCTGCTCTGCCGGGCGCGAGAAAAAGCCGGCGCCGGGTGCGGTGGCGCCCTTCACCTCGCGGGCCCGGAAGCCCAGGCGCTGCAAGGCGTCGATGCCCTGGCTGCGGAACGGCTCGCGGGCGGGCGACGAGGCCAGGAATACCCCGACGCGGTCGCCGGGAAGGAGCGGATCAGGCCTGCGGAGCATATTTGGCGAACCTCATGACGACGATCGTCCCCTCGCCCATGCGCGAATGGATTTCCAGCCCTCCTCCATGCAGCTCCAGAAAGCGCCGGGCGATGACCAGACCCAGCCCTGTCCCCAGGTCCTTGGAGGAGAACTCCTCCGTGGCGATGCGCTCCAGCTCGTCGGCGGCGATGCCCTCACCGTTGTCTTGCACGCGCACTTCGACCCAGTGCTCGTCCTGAAATAGATTCACCTCGATGCGTCCCTCGCGGCCGGCCAGGGCTTCCAGGGCGTTGGTCAGCACGTTGTCGATGACCTGGCGGATCTTCCGGCGGTCGGCAACGACGGGGATCGCCTCGTCGGCAACCATCGTGAAGCGCACCAGGGGATGGATGGACTGGAGACGGGAAACGGCCTCGGCGACCAGCTCGTCCAAGCGGAACGGATCCACTTGCAGCTCGTCCAGCTTGGAAAGGTTCAGGAACCCGAAGGCCACCCGCCGCAGGTGTTCCGTCTCCTCGATGATGTAGCGGACGGCGTTGGCGATCACTTCGCGGCCGCCGCCGTCCCGGTCGCGCAGGGAGCGTTGGATCTGCTCGGCCGACAGGCGGATGGGCGTCAGGGGATTCTTGACCTCGTGGGCCACCCGCCTCCCCAGTTGCACCAGGGTCTTCATGCGCGCGATCTCGGAGGCGCTCGTTTTCTGCTCCTGGATGCCCTGCAGCATGGAATTGAAACCCTGATAAAGCTCGCGCAGCTCGATCTCGGCCGGCAGGCCCTCCAGGGGGCTCAGGTTTCCCTGCTGCACCTCGGCCATGCCGCGGTTCAGGCGGTGGATGGGCGCCAGGATCTTGCCGCGGAAAAAGAACGCCGCCGCCAAACCGATGGCGATCAGGATGAAGAATATCGTCACCATGAAGTCGACGTAGTAGTGCCGGGCCCGCAGCTGGTCGGAGCCGTCGAAGGGGAACTCGATGTCGAACACGTACTTGCCCCGGGCCTGGAAGAACAGGTCCATGGAGCTGTCGCTTCTCCTCAGCTCGAAGCGCTGGCTGTCGCGGCCTAGCAGGTCGCGGATCCCCGAATTCAGGTAGATGGGCAGCTGCGAGCGGATGATCTTGCGCAGGTCGGAGGTGAACAGCAGCGTGCCGTTCTCGTAGACGCTGATGTTGTTCTCCAGGATATTCTCCAGCAGGAACATGTGGCGCTGGGTCAGCTCGTCGCCGGCGGCCAGAAGGTTGTGGATCACGTTCAGCGCGGCGCGCCCGCGGTCGTGGGCCGCCCGGATGCGCTGGGTCTCCTGGGACTGAAAATGAAAGTTCAGCGAGAAGAGGGAAAACACCGCCGCCGTGAGCATGGAGAGCAGCAGCAGGATGGCGAATACCTTGACCGAGAAGGAGCCGAAGACGGAACGCCAGTGGAAACGGCGCAGCCGGCGCAGGTTGAGGAGCGACGCCAGCAGGAGCAGGAAGAGGAGCGCCATGACGAACTCGGAGAACGACTTGAAGAAGGTGTCCTCGGGGAAGAAGATGATCGTCGTCCCGACTTCGTCGGCGATGACGGTGCCGCAGTAGGTGACGCCCAGGGAGCGGAAGCGTACCCAGCCGCCGCCGGCGCCCTGCAGGCCGCCCAGGTCCCCCACGTTGATATTGCCCGGGTTCTCCCGCAGGCGGCGATTCTCGTCCAGCTTGATGTACCCGATTCCCGCCCCGGCGACCCGGGGATGGAGCGTCAGGATGGACCGGCCCTCGCGGCTCTTCAGAACGAGCTCGGCCGTGTTCAGCACCTGTACCATGACGTGGCCGAGGTGGCGCCCCTCCTGGAAGACGTTGATCGTGGCCACGGCCAGGCTCACGCTCTTGCCGAACAGGTCGGCCTCGACGTTCTCCACATGCCAGAAGGGGAAGATGTTCTCCCGGCGCAGCCGAATGTAGGGAACCTGGTGCGAGAAGGCGCGCAGCATGCGGCCGTCGGCTCTGACGACGTAGATCCCCGAAGCGATGCTTTCGCGGGCGGCCAGCGTGTTCTTCCAGCTGTCGGCCAACTCGTTGCCGTCGCCGGGCTCGAAAAAGGACGAAAAGGAGGCGTGCCTCGAGTTGAGCTCGTAGACGATCTCGCGGGCGACCAGCTTGGCGTAATGGTCCTGGCTGGCGAAGATCGGCTTCAGGTTCCCGCTGATGAACGCCTTTTTCTCCAGGCGCGTGGTCTGACCCAGCCAGAAGCTGAGCGCGATGGCCAGCGCCACCAGCGGCGCGCCGATCCGCATCCAGGCCTGCGGCGGCCGCCTCAGCAGCAGGAAGAACGCCAGCGACAGGAGAATGAGGGGGATGGGCGGCAGGGGCAGGAAGCGGCACAGAATGAAGACCAGCGCCGCCTGCAGCGGCAGGAGCGGCCATGAGCGCCGTCCGCCGCCTTCCCCCCCGACGAAGGGGGCCCCCACCAGGAGCGGCAGCAGGTGCAAACCGGCCAGCAGGGCCAGCAGGGAGAGATAACCGGGATCGAGGACGAATTCACCGTAGGGGAACTCCACGCTGTGCAAGAGGACGTCGATGCCCAGGAAGGCCGCCGCGGCGGCGGCATCGAAGGCCAGCAGCGCCAGCAGGCCGTTCTTGGGACGGCGCGCGAGGGAGCGGCCGGCCCACAATCCCAGCAGCAGCAGGGCCAGGGGTAAGATCAGCTGGTGCACGGAGCGCGCCAGCCATGGGAACGCGGTGAAATAGACGTCCTTCACTCCCAGCCAGGCGATTCCCGACCACGATGCCAGGACCATCGCCGCGGCCGCACCCAGGCGCAGCACGCGCTGCACCGTTCTTCCTCCACGAAGGAGCAAGAAGAGGATCAGGAACAGCAGGAAGGCCAGCCCGTAGGCCCGCACCATGCGCCGGCGCTGGAAATGCCCCTCCAGGGTGGCCCTGGAGAACACCAGGGTCACGATGAGCTGGCTGCCCGCCGGAGCCAGGGGACGGGAATAATAGAAGCGCTTGCGTGCCTGGTCGTAGGAAAAGTCCTTGGGAGCGGCGGGCAGGCCCTGCCCGGCCAGCCTCAGGTCGAACAGCGGGTAGGGATAGCGGGCGGCCGCACGCACGGGATTGGCGCGCATGTCCATGAAGTAGCCGATATAGTAGGAATGGGGGGCGACGCGGCGCATGAAGTAGACGTCCTGGTTCTTGCGCGTCAGCCGCCAGCCCCCCTCGGGAAGGTCGAGGGGCTTGTAATGAAAAATCTCGCCGATGTAGTCGGTGACGATCCCGTCCTTCTCCATGACCAGGGATTCCTTCCTCTCCAAGAGGCCGGGAGCCAGACGTCCCGCGGCGTAGGCGCGGGCCAGGGAACCGGAGCGGAGCAGGCATTGCCGCACCTTGGCATCCAGGACGGCTTCCATGCGCCGGCAGTCCATCTCGACCATCTCCGCGATCCGGGCCTGGGGCCAATCCCGGGAGGGGAAAAAGGCGCTGGCCGCCGCGATTCCGGCCAAGGCGGCGAGCAGGCAACCGACGATTACATTTTTATGCCGCGGAGATAGAAGAGCTTCCATTCTTTCTCCCCGGATGCCCCGCCCGGAGCATCGGCGCTCATGAACAGGATGAGCTTGTAGAAGATACGCGTTCCGGCGATGCGCCTTTCCAGGATCAGGTTCAGCGACTGCACGGCGATGTCCTCCTCCACCTGCAAGGAGGACCACTCGACGGTTTCCGCGCTCAGCGCCGCGAAGCGCGAGGCGAACTCGGCGATGAACTGCTCCCGGCTCATGGTACCGCGAAGCTCGATGGGATCCTCCATGTTCAGGACGAGGCTGCGGCGGCAAATGGGGGCCAGGGCCTCGAAGCGCCGGTTCTGCACCGCTTCCTGCAGCGGCTGCATGACCAGGTAGTTCTGGGTGATCTGCAACAGCAGCAGCAGCGTCTTCAGCATGTCAATAGCGGATCAGGCTGTTCACCCGGTAGCCGGACAGACTGTCCCGGCCGTGCAGGAAATCCAGCTCGATCAAGAACTCAATGCCGGCCACCTCCCCTCCCAGCCGCTCCACCAGCCGGGCCGCGGCCAGGGCCGTGCCGCCGGTGGCCAGGAGGTCGTCGACGATGAGCACCCTTTCCCCGGGCTTCACGGCGTCCTCGTGCACCTCCAAGGCGTTGCTGCCGTATTCCAGGGTGTACTCCTCCTTGATGGTGCGGTACGGCAGCTTGCCCGGCTTGCGCGCCGGGACGAAGCCGCAGCCCAGCTTGTAGGCCAGGACGCCTCCGAGGATGAACCCGCGCGCCTCGACGGCCAGCACCTTGTCGACGGTTTCCTCCAGGTATTTCTTCAGCATGCGGTTCAGGGCCAGGCGGAAGGCCGCTCCGTCCTGCAGCAGGGGGGTGATATCCTTGAAGACGATCCCCTTCTGGGGAAAATCGGGAACGTCGCGGATGATCTTCTCCAGGTCCATTCATCCTCCTTGAAGCGTCATGATAATACTTTTCTAGGCAATTGAAAAGTGACATGGCGCCAGCGGCCATTCCAAGCAAGCGGCGCTAGTTCAATCCACCCTGCAGGATGAAATCCCGCACCTGCTCCAGGGCGCGGGCGCGGTGGGAAATGCGGTTCTTCTCCGCCACGGAGAGCTCGGCGAAGGTCCGCCCCAGCGGTGGATAGAGGAACAGCGGATCGTAGCCGAAGCCGCCGCTCCCCCTTTTCGCCGCGAGCAGCTCGCCCTGCACGCGCCCTTCGAAGGCGGCCAGCGGCGAGCCGTTGCGCGAGATGCAGACGGCGGAAACGAAGCGGGCGCGGCGGTCGCGAATGCCCCGCATCTCACGCAGGAGCTTCTGGATGCGCTCCTCGTCGCCCGCGCCGGTGCCGGCGTAGCGGGCGGAACGCACCCCGGGCCGCCCTTCCAGCGCCAGCACTTCCAGCCCCGAGTCGTCGCCCAGCGTGTCCAGGCCGGTGCGGCGACTGAAAAAGTCGGCCTTCAGGCGGGCGTTTTCCGCGAAGGTGCTCCCCGTTTCAGGCACGTCGTCGTCCACATCCAGGTCCCCCAGCGAGAGAAGGCGCAGCGCCGCCCCGGCCCGGCCCAGGAATTCATCCATCTCGCGCTTCTTGCCCCGGTTGCGCGTGGCCAGCAGCAGCGGGATCATAGGTTCTCGGAAAGGACCTCCTTGACCCCCTTGAGCAGCATGACCTTCTCGACGAACTCGCGGTCCTTGTTCTCCGAGGTGCTGAAGACGAGCTCGAACTCATAGCTGCCGTCACGGCGGTTCAGGCGGGCGCTGGAATAGTGGATGCTGAGCTCGGTCAGCACCCGGCGCAGGTCGACCAGCAGAGATGCCCGTTCCTCGGCGGTGATCAGGTAGACGTAGGTCCGTTTCTGCCTCTCCAGGTAGGCCATCAGGAAGCGGAAGATCGTGAGAACGATGACCACCAGGAGGGCGACCAGGAAAGCCAGGAGGTAAAAGCCGCTGCCCACGGCGATGCCGATGGCGGCCACCGTCCAGATCGTGGCGGCGGTGGTCAGGCCGTGGACGGCGAAGCGGGCCTGGATGATGGCGCCGGCGCCGAGGAAGCCGATGCCGGAGACGATCTGGGCGGCCAGGCGCGCCGGGTCGGCCGTCTTGGCCAGGGCGGCGATCTTGAAGGAGAGAACGGTGAGCAGCGTGCTGCCGACGGCGATCAGGATGTTGGTGCGCAGCCCCGCTTCCTTATGCGAGAGTTCGCGCTCCAGGCCGATGAATCCTCCCAGCATGGCCGCCAGGAGGATCTTCAGGATGATGTCGATCTCCATGGTCTCACCTCAAAAGAAAGGCGATCGTGAACACCACGAGCAAGAAAAGGGTATAGAGGGCGAAGTAGGGATTGCGCAACTGCGTTTCCGGCTCCTCGGCGGCGTCGCGGTCCTGGACGGACTTGAACATGAAGATGACCAGGTAGAAAACGATGAAGGGCAGCGCATAAAGGAACGTCCTCAGCCCCTTTTCCAGGGCAAAAACGATGAACAGGACCAGGAATAGCAGGCCATTGGCGGTCATGAAGGCCACCAGCCCGTCCATGCGGTAGCGGCTCAGCGAACGCCGGTAGGCCGCGGCCTCCTCGGCGCTCAGGAACTTCTTCTCGGCCACCCGCTTGCCGATCATCAGGAAATTCCCGAAAGCCCACCAGGCCGCCATCAAGCTCAGGGGCGGGAAGGCGGTCGCCAGGACGTACCAACCGATGAGAAAGCGGATGGGGTTGTTCGCCGATTCCAGCGTGGAATCCAGGAAAGGAACGTCCTTCAGGCGCAGGGGCGGCACGTTGTACAGGATGCCGGCCAGCAGCAGGGCGCATAGGCCCAGGACCAACTCCGGATTGAAGATGACATGGGCGATGGCCAGGGACGCCGTCACCAGGATGAATCCCACCCCGACCAGCACCGGGACGCGGACCTCCTTGGCGACCAGGGGACGGTACTTCTTCTGAGGGTGGTGGGCGTCGTAGGGCGCGTCGGCGATCTCGTTGACGATGTAGTTGGCCGTGGAAACCATCCAGGTCAGGACAAAGGCCAGGGCCAGCTTCACGATCAGGCCCGGGGTCAGGGCGGCGGGAAAGCGGGAGGGTTCGACGACGAAAACGGAGGCCCAGCCTATGACAATGGCGGTGCTGCGCGGCCAGCGATCGAGGCGCAGCGAGGCCAGGTACAGGCTACCCTTGACTCTTGCGGGCATAGACCTCCCATGAATCGAACAGATGCAGCTTCAAGTGTATCCGTTTCAGCCATTCTTGTAAAGATTTCCCGCCGCGCAACGGCAGAAGGCGGGTCCACAGGTAGTGCAGGGAAAAATTCCAGGCGAAGCGCGCGCGCTCGACGACCTCGTAGCCGTGGGCGCGCAGGAGACGGTCGAGAGTGCGGCGGTTGAAAAAGGTGACGTGGGCGGTGCGGTAGTGCCACCAGCGGCCGCCCACGAGCCGGGCGGCAAGGCTGTCGACATCGGGCGTGACGACCGCCAGCACCGCGCCCGGGGCCAGGAAGCGGTCGAGACCGCCCAGGAAGGCATGGGGATCGGTCACGTGCTCGAGGACGTCGAGCAGGGTGACGATTTGGAACCGCTCGCGCGAGACGAACTGGCCGGCGGTGCCGTGAAAGAGCTTCAAGCCATAGAGCCGCTCGGCGTCGGCGACCAGGGCGGCCGACGGCTCGATGCCCGCGACGCGATAGCCGGAATGGCGGGCCAGGTTCAGGAAAATGCCGCTGGCCGCCCCCACGTCGAGCAGCAAAGCGCCCGGCGGAGCGTGCCGGGCCAGGCGCTCCAGGATCAGGGCGAAATTGCGGCCGCGCCCCTCCTCCTCCCGGCTGTACTCGTCGTCCTCCAGCCCGGCGTAAAAGCCGGCGATGGCCTCGGCGTCGGGCATTGGATTGGCGAAGACGAAGGAGCAGTCTCGGCAGGCGGAGAACGTCCAGCGGGAGCCGTAGCGGCTGTCGGTGATCTTGAAGTCGTCGCTGCCGAGGGCCTGGGGATTCACCGTGCCTTTCCTGAACAGGCGCAGGCGCGGACCGGAGCACAGGGGACAGCGGTCGAGCGGCGTGAGTCTCATTCCTGCTTTTCTTGTCGGACCGCTTTCTCTTGTCGGACGGGTCCGACCGGTCGTACCGATCCGACCTTTTCGGGGAAAAAACGCCTCTTCCAGAACTCGACCGTCGCCCGGGCGTTCTCGGCGGCCTTGCGGCCGCGCACTCCGTGGCGCTGTCCGGGGTAGATCATCAGCTCGACCGACCGGCCGCGCTCCAGGATGCCGTCGAGAAGCTGCAGGGTGTTCTGCATGTGCACGTTGTCGTCCATGCTGCCGTGAGTCAGGCGCAGCCCGCCGCGATAGGAGTCCAGATGGGAGAGGACCGACGCCTGGCGGTAGCCGTCGGGATTCTCCTGCGGGGTGTCCATGTACCTCTCGGTGTAGACCGAGTCGTAGAGCGACCAGTCGGTCACCGCGTACTCGGCGATGCCGCAAGGGAAGGTGTCGGGCGCCGAAACCACGGCCAGGGCGGCGACATAGCCGCCGTAGCTGCCGCCGCTGATGCCGATCTTGCCGCCATCGATGAATGGCAGGGTGCGCAGGTAGGCGACGGCGCGCCCGTAGTCGGCCAGTTCCCACTTCCCCAGGTTGCGGTGCATGGCGTCCATGCCCCGCTTGCCGAAATGGCCCGAGCCGCGGTGGTCGACCCTGATCACGATGATCCCCTCCTGGGCCAGGTAATGGTCGCCCAGGCGGCGGGGGAAGCCGTCGAGGACCGACTTGGCCCCCGGGCCGCCGTAGATCGAAAGGACGGCCGGGTAGCGCTTCCCGGGATCGAAGTCGGGGGGCAGGAGCCAGACGGCCGGAAGCGGCGGTTCGTCGCCGACCGACGGCAGGCGGAAGATCTCGGCCTTGGCCAGGGCGTATTTGCCGAATTCCGCAGAGACGCTGTCTCCCAGGCGGCGCAGGAGGCGGCCGTCCCGCGCGTGCAGCCGCAGGACGGCGGGCTGGCGCAGAGTGGAGAAGCGGTCGATGAAGTACGAGCCGGCCTTGGAGAAGTCGGCGCGATGGACGCCGTTCGCCTCCACCAGTCGCCGCGGCGCGGCGCCGGCCAGCGTCATGCGGTAGATGCCGAGGCAGGTCGAGTCCTCCCTGGCCGCGCTGCAGATCACATCTCCCCGCTTCTCGTCGACGAACTCGATGCCGGCCACCGCCCATGCGCCTGAGCTGAGCGCCCTCTCGCCGCCCTGTTCGTCCACCAGGTAGAGGTGATTCCAGCCGCTCTTGTCGCTCAGCAGGAGGAAGCCGCCGCCGGACAGCGGATGAAAGCTGCCCGATTCGAGGTGGTCCACCCAGGTCTTCTGCGTCTCGCGGTAGACCTGGCGCAGGCTCTTATCGCCCAAGGCGTACTCGTAGATCTTGAGTTCATCCTGGCCGCGGTTCAGCCATTGAAGGTAGGCCTTCTCTCCGCGCGGGCTCCAGGCCAGGAACGTCAGGTAGTGCTCGCCGCTGTCGGGAAACGAGATCCAATCGGTTTTCCCGCCGCCCAGGTCGACGATGCCGATCCTCACTTCGGGATTGGGAAACCCGGGCTTGGGGTAGCGCTGCATCTCCAGGCGCCCGTAGGCCTCTTGAGCCTCGAACAGCGGGAAACACGGCACGCGGCCCTGGTCGAAGCGCAGGAAGGCGATCCTCTTCCCGTCCGGGCTCCATTCGAAGGCGCGGTAGCGACCCGCCCGCCCCAGGATCTCCTCATAGTACACCCAGGAGGCGTAGCCGTTGAGGATCTCCTCGCTGCCGTCGAAGGTCAGCCGCGTGACCGCCCCCGATCCCGCATCGCAAACGTACAGATCGTTGCCGGCCGTGAAGGCCAGGCGGCGGCCGTCCGGGGAGAAACGCGGGTTCTTTTCCGCCGCGGCGGTCGTGGTCAGGCGTTTCAGGGCCGCCGGCCTCCCCCGCAGGAGATAGAGGTCGTCCTCATGGAGAAAGACCTGGCTTGAAAAATCGGCCGTGCGGTCGGCCGGGTGCAGCCAATCCAGCTTGTCCGGTCCCGTGGCCTTCAAGGTCGAGGGATCCAGCAGCAGGCGCGCGCGGCCGCTGTAGGCGGCGACCCGGAACACCTTCCCGTCGCGGATCAATCCGTAGCTGGAATCATCGATCCAGCCGGTGATCTCCGGCAGCGGGCGCAGCAGCGGCTCGCCCTGGTTCAGGAAGACCTGTTCGAAGGTCAGGCGTTTCCCCTCTGCGGCGTGCAAGGCGCAGGCAAAGGCCAGCACCAGCATCAAGAACATTTTCATGTTACCTCCGGAAAATAGGGCGGCGGCAGGCATCGATCGGCGTCGAGCCCGGCCGCGGCCCAGCATTCAGATGACGAATCCGTCGGGCAGATCCATGTCCTTGGGGACAACGGTAATGCCGTCGACGATGCAGTAGCGGTCGTGGGTGACTTCCATCAGCCCCTTCTCGTTGAGAATGCGCACCCCGTCGCCGATGCGAACGTTCTTGTCCAGGATGGCGTTGCGGATCACGCAGCTCTTGCCGATGCCCACCGGCGGGCGCCCGCGGCGGGCTTCCTCGGCCTTCTCCGCCTGGCTCTGATAGAAGTCGGCGCCCATCATCACCACCCGCTCCAGGTTGGAATCGGAGCGGATGAGCGAACGCGTGCCGATGATGGTGTTGCTCAGCCGGCTGCCCTCGATGATCGAGCCGTCGGAGATGAGCGAATAATGGACGTCGCAGTTCTCCACCTTGGAGCCGGGCAGGAAGCGCTTGCGGGTGTAGATCGGCGCCTCCTCGTTGTAGAAGTCGAAGCGCGGGATGGGATTGGCGAAATCGAGGTTGGCCTCGAAGAAGGCCTTGATGGTACCGATGTCCTCCCAGTAGTCGGTGAACACGTAGGCGAAGATCCGGTGGTCCTGGATGGCGTCGGGAATGACCTGGCGGCCGAAGTCCTCCTTGACGTTGTGCTCCAGCAGGTCGATCAGCACGTCCTTCTTGAAGACGTAGATCCCCATGGAGGCGATGTAATTCAGGTCCTTCTCCTCGATGCCCAGGTAGGCGCCGGGGGTGTACAGCTCGTCCAGCAGCTTTTCCTCCCTCGGTTTCTCGACGAAGCGCACGATGCGCTTCTGGTCGTCGATCTGCAGGATGCCGAATTCGCCCGCCTGGAGGCGCGCGACCGGCTTGACGGCGAGGGTCACGTCGGCGTCCAGCTGCTGGTGGCGCTCGACGAAATCCAGCAGGTTGATGCGATAGAGCTGGTCTCCCGACAGCACCACCACGGTGCCGGTCTTCTGCTGCTGGATGTAATGGATGTTCTTGCGCACGGCGTCGGCCGTCCCCTGGTACCAGTTGGAGTCCTCGATGGTCTGCTGGGCGGCGAGGATCTGCAGGAAGCCGTCCGAGAAGCCGTCGAAGCGGTAGGACTGGGAGATGTGGCGGTGCAGCGACGCCGTGTTGAACTGGGTCAGGACCATGATCTTCTTGATGTTCCAGTGCAGGCAGTTGGATATGGGGATGTCGATCAGGCGGAACTTGCCGCCGATGGGCACCGCCGGCTTGGCCCGGAACTTGGTCAGCGGGTAAAGACGCGTTCCCCGCCCGCCGCCCAGGATCACCGCCAGGACGTTCTTCATGGGGCCATAGTAGATTTTGGGCGGGGAATTGTCAATATGAAAGAAAAGGAACTCGGCGTACGGCGGATGGTAGGAATAAAGCACCAAATCACAAATCCCAATTTCCAAACAAGCACCAAGCACCAATTACCCAATGACCCAAACAGGAAACCGTGAAAGTGACAGTGCCAGTGACACCTTTGGAAAGGTAAAAGGAAAAAGGTAAAAGTGGAAAGCCTTCCCATGTTCATGTTCTGGCTTTGCTAACATTATCACTAATATTAGGAGCTCGTTGAGTATCTTGCTGACACTGACACCTGCACTGACACTCATATGGCTTCGGTTTTGGTCATTGGAATTTGGAACTTGGTATTTATTTGGAATTTGGTGCTTGGGATTTGGGATTTATGGGCACGGCACGCCGTGCCCCTACGGTTGACACACACTGCGGGCGGGTCTGAGACCCGCCCCTACGATTCTGGGCGACCTGCCCCCTTCTTCTACCGTAGGCCGTCCGCCGTATGCCATACGCCGGGATTAAATCTCCTCGAGCTTGCCGCCGTGGAGCAAGTATTTCCTGTCACACATCTCGGCGAGCTGGGGATTGTGGGTCGCGATGACGGCGCTGAGCTCGCGCTCGCGGATCAGGCGCTTGAAAACGGCGAAGACGCTCTCTCCGGTCTTCCAGTCCAGGCTGCCGGTGGGTTCGTCGGCCAGCAGCAGCCGCGGCCCGTTGACCAGGCTGCGGGCGATGGCCGCGCGCTGCTTCTCCCCCCCCGACAGCTGGTAGGGCATGGCCTGCAGCTTGCTTCCCAGGCCCACGGCAGCCAGGAGCTCCGAGGCGACCGCGGTCGCCTCGCGGCGGCGGAACGCCCGGATCAGGATTGGGGCGGCGACGTTCTCCACGACGGTCAGCTCGGGCATCAGGTAGTGGAACTGGAAGACGAAGCCGATATCGCGATTGCGGTAGGCGGCCAGGCGCCGGCGGTCGAAGGCGGCGATGTCATCGCCGGCGAAGCACACCCGGCCGCTGTCCGGGACGTCCAGGGAGCCGAGCAGGTGCAGCAGCGTGCTTTTCCCCGAGCCCGAGGCCCCGGTGACGGCCACCACGCTCCCCCGCTCCACCCGCAGGCAGAGGTCCTGCAGGATGACCAGCCTCTCCCGGTCGGGCTGGGTGAAGCTCTTCTTGATGTCCGCCGCCTCCAGAATGATTTCCGCCATGGCTCCTCCTGCTCAACCGCGGCCCAGGATCGAGACCACCGCCTCCAGCCGCGACAGCCAGTACCCTCCCAGCTCCTCGACGCGCACGCGCCCGGGGGCGCTCGGGGCATGGACGAAGCGCCGCCCGCCGAGGAAGATGGCCGAATGCCATGCCCGCTTCAGCCGGAAGACCAGGATGTCGCCGGCCCGGGCGCTCCGGAGCCTGACCTTGTGCGGCAGGCGCGCCTGCTCCCGCGCGCTGCGCGGCAGGCGGATGCCGAAGCAATCGTACACGTAGTGCACCAGGCCGCTGCAGTCAAAGCCGTCGATGTCCGTGCCCCCATAGACGTAGGGAATGCCGACCAGGCTGCGGGCCAGGAACACCACCTGGCGGCGCAGCACGTCGCGGTCCGGTGTCCGGGCGTCGACCGACGGGGCCGAGACGGCGCACAACAGCCAGAGGAGCGGCAGCCAGCGCCGCGGTCCGGCCCGGCGACCGGCCGTGGTCGTGATCATGGCATGGCTTCCTTTTCGCGCCGCCTCAATGGATTTGCGAAAGGGGGGACTCGAACCCCCAGGCCTTGCGGCATCAGATCCTAAGTCTGACGTGTCTGCCAATTCCACCACTTTCGCATGGTCGCAACGCGAAAATAGCACCATTCACCGGGGTTGTCAAATCGGCCGCGGCGGCGGTCGGACGCCATCCCCGGCGATTGACAATGAAAAAGTCTTTATGCTATGGTAGAGGCAACACGATATCCATGGGAGGTAGCGATGGCAAATAGAATCACCCGGACGCCGTGGATGCCCCTCGGGGCGTTCCTGCTCCTCGGGCTACTCGGTCTCATTTTTCTCCAGGGATGCAACATGGAGACCAAGGAGATCCGCAAGGAGTTCAGCCGGTTGGAGCAGATCACGGCCGCGGGCAAACTGGTCGTCGGCACCAGCGCCGACTACCCGCCGTACGAATTTCACCTCCTACCCGAGATGGAGGGCGAGATGGTCGGCATCGACATCGACATCGCCGAGGCCATCGCCGCCAACCTCAACGTCAAGCTGGAGATCCGCGACATCGTGTTCAGCAAGCTCTTCGAGGAGCTGAAGGCCGGGCGCATCGACCTGGCCCTGGCCGGACTGAGCCCCACCGAGAACCGCAAGCTCGTGGCCGATTTCTCCATCCCCTACTACCAGGCCATCCAGAACATGCTGATCCGCGCCGAGGACAAGGACCGCATCCATCTGGTGGAGGACCTGCGCGGCAAGGTGGTGGGCACCCAGAAGGGCTCCATCCAGGAAGACCTGGCCCGGAACCTGGTCAACGGCGCGACGTTCTTCCTCCACGAGGACATCGAGGAGCTGATCGCGGCCCTGAAGCAGAGGAAGATCGACGCCGTGATCCTGGAGAAGCCCGTCGCCGATACCTACGCCTTCCGTCACAAAGAGCTGATCAACCTGCAAAGCGCCGCCGATACCCAGCCGCTGTACTCGGCCGCGGCGGTCAGGAAAGGCGACCACGAGCTCCTGGAGCGCGTGAACCAGGTGCTGGAGAAATTGATCCGGGAGAACAAGATCACCGAGTCGATCCAGGCCGCGAAGCTCTTCGCCAACAAGATCTGATCGTCTTTTCGCCGCCGGCAGCGTCAGGGGCGGCCGCCGCCGGCCAAGGAGCATCGCCCGCATGATCCGGCTGCAGGACGTCGAGCTGGCCTACAACGACAAGAAGCTGTTCTCCGCGATTACTTGGCTGATCCCGGATGGAAGCCGCATCGGTTTGGTCGGAGAGAACGGGGCCGGCAAGACTACGCTTTTCCGGACGATCCTCGGCGACGTGGCCCTGGACGGCGGCGCGATCGAGATCGCCAGTAAGGAGCGCATCGGCTACCTGCCCCAGGACCTGGTCGAGCTGGAACCGCTGCCGGTCATGGCGTACCTGAGAAGGAAGACCGGCCAGGAGCAGCTCGAACGGAACATTCACGGCTGCCAGGAGGCGATGGCCTTCCGCGATCCCCATGATCCCGGGTTCGCCGCGGCGCTAAAAAAGCTCGATGCGGCCTCCGAGGCGTTCCTGATGCAGGATGGGTATGGCTTCGAATCCCGGGCGCGGCGCATCCTCAAGGGCCTCGGCTTCACTCCAGGCGACGAGGAAAAGAATTGCCGCCATTTTTCCGGGGGCTGGAAGATGCGCATCTTCCTGGCCGTCATCCTGCTCTCCGGACCGGAGATCATGCTCCTGGACGAGCCGACCAACCACCTCGACACCGAGAGCATGGAGTGGCTGGAGGGCTTCCTGCGCGATTATCGCGGCACGCTGCTGGCCATCTCCCACGACCACATGTTCCTGGACAAGATGGTGCAGCAGGTCGCCGAGCTGCACCGCGGCGCGCTCACCCTCACCAAGGGGAACTACACCCGCTACCTGCGGGAAAAGGAGAGGCACGCCCTGGCCCTGCAGAAAAAGAGGGAGCTGCAGAAGGCCGAGATCAAGCGCCTGCAGTCCTACATCGACCGCTTCCGCGCCAAGGCCAGCAAGGCCTCCGAGGTGCAGAGCCGCATCAAGCAGCTGGAAAAATTCGAGCTGTTGCCCGCCCCCCTGGCGGCGAAGCGGGTCCGCTTCCGCTTCCCGGAAGGACGGCGCAGCGGCAGGGAGGTCATCACGGCCGACAACCTGGAAAAGGCGTACGGCGGCCGCACGATCTTCCGCGACGTATCGTTCACGGTGTGCCGCGGCGAGAAGGTCGCCCTGCTGGGAATCAACGGGGCCGGCAAGTCCACCCTGGCGCGCCTCCTGGCCCGGATGGAGCCCCCCGGCAGCGGAGCCGTGCACTGGGGCTTTCAGGTGAAGGCGGGCTTCTTTTCCCAAGAAAGCGAGCAGAACGTCTCCTACGGCCGCACGGTCTGGGAGGAGGCGCGCGCGGTCGAAGGAGGCGCCTCTGACCAGGAGGTGCGCGACCTCCTGGGAGCGTTCCTGTTCTCCGGGGACGACGTACTCAAGCCGGTCTCCGTGCTTTCGGGAGGCGAGAAGAGCCGCCTGGCCCTGGTCAAGATCCTGTTGCAGGACAGCAACTGCCTGATCCTGGACGAGCCGACCAACCACCTCGACCTCAGGACCAGGGAGATCTTCCAGGAAGCACTGCGGCATTACCCGGGAACCATCATCCTGGTTTCCCACGACCGCCATTTCCTGGACAGCCTGGTGAACCGCGTTTTCGAACTGCGCGCCGGCCGGCTCTACGAATACGCCGGCAACTACTCCCATTTCGTCAGGAAGCGCGAGGCCGAAATCGCGGCCGAGGAACCGGGCCAGGGGGAACCCTCTGCCTCCGGCCCGGACGCCCCGACGCAGAAAAAGACGGGAAAAACGAGGGAACAGCGCCGCCTGGAGGCGGAAGAGCGCAACCGGCGCGGCCGGGCCCGCCGGGAACTGGCCGAACAGGTTCAGGAACTGGAGGGCGAGATCGGCCGACTGGAAGAGGTGAAGTGCCGCGACCAGAAGTTTCTCTGCGATCCGGCGGTGCTCGCCGATTCGCTCCGCGTCCAGGAGCTCATGAAGGAGCTCAGCGAGGCCGAGGCCAAGCTCAAGAAGCTGCTTCCCGAGTGGGAGCAGCTCATGGCTGAACTCGAAAAGCTTGAAACCAAATAACGTATGGGCGTCAGTGACCGCATGGCGTTGTCAGGAGATCCATTCGATCTCCTGCCGACTTCTGCAATAAATTAGCGCTTTGTCCCCTCTTGCTGACATTGACACTGTCACTGACACTTTTTTTTCCCTATGCTACAATTCCTCCGGAGGCATCATGAATAAAGCCATTCCATATATCGCCATCCTGGCCCTGGCGCTGGCCGTGGGGCTTCCCGCCGAGACGCCGGAGGAGCTCATCCGCCAGGGCGACGAACTGTTCGCCCGGCGGGGCGAGCCCGGCTGCGCCGCCCGGGCGCTGGCCAGGTACCAAGAGGCGCTGAGGCTCGCCCCCGACAACATCGAGGCCTTGGTCGGGAACGCCAGGGCCTTGTACTTCGTCGGCGACGCCTCTTCCGACAAGGGCGAGAGGCTGAGCCTCTTCAAGCAGGCCATGGAGGCCAGCAAAAAAATGATCTCCCTGCGTCCCGACCGCGTCGAGGGGCACTACTGGCTGGGGGTGCACACCGGCATGTACGGGGAGACCCGCGGCGTGCTCAAGTCGCTCTTCCTGAAGAACGACATCATCGCCGCCATGAAGCGCGCGATCGCCGTCGATCCCGCCTACGAGAACGCCGGCGCCTACTGCGTCCTGGGCCGCCTTTACTACAAGGTGCCCGGGCTGTTCGGCGGCAGCAACAAGAAGTCGCGCCAGTACCTGGAGTCCTGCCGCGGGCTCGCCCCCAAGAGCTCCGTCTGCCTGCTCTTCCTCGCTGAAACCTATTGGGCGCTGGGCGAAAGGGACAAGGCCATCCAAACCCTGGAGGAGCTCCTGGCCATGGAGCCCGATCCGCTGTGGGTCCCGGAGACCGCAAAAGACAAGAAGGCCGGGGCGCAACTGCTGAAAAAGTACAAGAAATGAGCGCGGCCCCCTTGCCAGCGATCGCCTTTTGAGGTAAATTGAAAAATGACAAACGCACATATCCTAGCGATCAATCCCGGTTCGACATCCACCAAGATCGCGGTCTTCCGCGGCGAGGAAAAGCTCCTCGGCCAGAACATTCCCCATGCCGCCGCCGAGCTGTCGCCCTTCGCCCGGATCATCGACCAGCACCATTTCCGCCAGCAGGTGATCCTCGATTTTTTGCGGCAGCATGACTTCGACGTGCAGCAGCTGGCGGCGGTGGTCGGCCGCGGCGGCCTGCTGGGGCCGATGGCCTCCGGCACGTACCGCGTCGACGAGGGGATGACCGAGTACCTGAAGACCACGAAGCTGGAGCACGCCTCCAACCTGGGGGCCCTGCTGGCCAGCGACGTGGCCAAGACCATCGGCGTCGAGGCCTTCATCGTCGACCCGGTGACGGTCGACGAGATGGACGACGTCGCCCGCATCACCGGCCTGCCGCAGATCCGCCGGATCAGCATCTTCCACGCCCTGAACCAGAAGGCGGCCGCCCGCGAGGCGGCCAAGAAGCTCGGGAAGCCCTACGACGGCTGCCGGCTGATCGTCGCTCACCTGGGCGGCGGCATTTCCATCGGCGCCCATCTGGACGGCCGCGTCGTCGACGTGAACAACGCCCTGAACGGCGACGGGCCCTTCGCTCCCGAGCGGGCCGGCTCCCTGCCCAGCTGGAGCCTGGTCGAGCTGGCCACGTCGGGCACGTACGACCTGGCGACGCTGAAGAAAATGATCACCGGCAAGGGCGGCATCGTCGCCCATCTCAACGTCAACGACATGAGAAAGGTCGAGGAGATGGTCGCCGCCGGCGACCGCCAGGCCACCCTCATATTCGAGGCCATGGCCTATAACGTGGCCAAGGAGATCGGCTCCCTGGCCGCGGTCCTGGAAGGGAGGATCGACGCCGTCGTCCTGACCGGCGGCATCGCCTTCGACAAGCACTTCGTCGAGCTGGTCCGCCGCCGCATCGGTTTCCTTGGCCGGCTCGTCGTGCTCCCCGGCGAGGACGAGATGGCGGCCCTGGCCCAGGGGGCGCTGCGCGTCCTGCTCGGAGAGGAAGCGCCCAAGCAATGGAAGCACGCAGGAGGAAACGCATGAACCCGATGAGGAAATTGAGCGAGATCGAGACCCTGGTCAAGTCGAAGAAAAACTTCCGCATGGCCGTGGCCTACGGCCAGGACGAGGACACCATTCTGGCGGTGAAGCGCGCCGTCGATGAGAAGATCATCGATGCCGTGATCGTCGGCGACGAGAAGGTCATCCGCGGCCTCTGCTCCAAGCTGAAGGTCGACCCCGGCCTGTTCGAGATCGTCAACGAGCCCGACGAGAAGAAGAGCGGCGACCGGGCCGTGCGCCTGATCATCGAGGGCAAGGCCGAGATCCTGATGAAGGGGCTGATCTCCACTCCCTACTACCTGAAGCCCATCCTGAACAAGGAATACAACCTGGTCGGCAAGAACGGCGTCCTCTCGCACACCGCCATCCTGGAGGTGCCGACCTACGACAAGCTGCTGCTGGTCTCCGATGTGGCCATGATCCCCTACCCCGACCTGAACCAGAAGGTGCAGATGATCCAGTACAACGTCAAGATCGCCGCCAAGCTGGGCATCGAGAATCCGCGCGTGGCCCTGCTGACGGCCAACGAGAAGGTCTCGGACAAGATGCCCTGCACCATGGAGGCGGCGATCATCTCCAAGATGGCTGAGCGCAAGCAGATCAAGGGCGCGATCGTCGACGGCCCGCTGGCGCTGGACGTGGCCATCTCCCCGCGCGCCCTCGAGGTCAAGGGCCTGAAGTCGGTGGTGGAGGGCCATGCCGACATCCTGATCATGCCCAACATCGAGGCGGGCAACATATTTTACAAGGCGACGACGATCCTGGCCCAGGGCAAGCTGGCCGCCGTGGTCACCGGGGCCGCCTTCCCGGCCATCCTAACCTCCAGGGCCGACGACGACGACAGCAAGTACTATTCCATCGTTTTGGCTGCTGCTCTGGTATGATCTGGACTACGTGACGCGTAACGCGTGACGAAGATCTTGTTCGTCTATTCTTCGGCTCCGGCCATGATGCTCTTCTCGGTGTATCCCCCGGGAATCTCGAAGAACGAGGCCGGGTAGCTCTTTTTCCCCAGGGAGAGGACCTCCATAATCTGGCGGCTCTTCTCCTTGGCCCGCCCCTTCTTGTCCACCGAGGTGCTCACCGTGACCATCTTCAGGGGGAACCCGAGCCCGGCTTCGGCCTTGACCTGCTCCTCGATGAGGGTGTCCAGGTCCTCCATCCCGGTCTTGAAGTCGCGGAAGCGGAAGGCCTCGGCCATCTCTTCCATGGCCTTGAGGCGCGGCGTGGCCCAGACCTCCTTCTCGATCTTTTCGTGGCTCTTGCTCTTGATGATGGCCACCTTCACTTCCATGTCGTACTCCATGAGCATGCGGCTGTGCTGGCAGGGATAGCCGAGCAGGGTCTCCGTTCCCAGCTTCTCCATGTTGACCACGGGATTCTTGATCTTGACCTTCACCAGCTTGCCCACCACGCCGGCCATTTGCATGATGGCGTTCAGCGGCAGGCGCGAATAGGTCTTCTCCTCGGGATTCACCAGGTACAGGGTCTCGTCGGCGGCCTTGAAAAGCCAGTACGAGCCCTTGCGGAACATCTCGTTCTCGTAGGCCACGCTCTCGAAAAGCTGCCTGACGTTGCCGCCCTGGGCCGACACCAGCATGACGACCGTGTTGCTCTGCCCCTTGGCCTGGGCCTGGGTCACCGTCCGGGCCTTCCACTCCACCCCGGCGTAGGCGCTGACGGCGAAGACGACGACGAACAAACCTATCATGAGCGCTTTCTTCATGGTTGTGCCTCCTCGGATCTATGACGATCATATCCCAACTGACTTGAATATATCAATTCTCTATTTTCTTGGCGTACGGCACACGGCGGACGGCGGACGGTAACAGCACTGACACGAACTAGAAAGAAAAGCAAGCAGAACGGTGTTTCCAGGCACACGCCGAACTTGTCTGTCAGTCCGTGAATCGCGGTTATCGTTTGCCGCATGCTTTGTGGCTTGCGCCAATTGCATCCACCAGTTCGATTCTTGCGGTTGCCGTATGCCGTCTGCCGTCTGCCCTCCGCCGAGTCTTCATGCTATCACTACGGTCTTGATGTTCACGAACTCCTTGATGCCGTAGCTTGAGAGTTCGCGGCCGAAGCCCGACATCTTGACGCCGCCGAAGGGCAGCCGCGGATCGGACTTGACCATGCCGTTGACGAAGACCGAGCCGGCCTCGATCCGCGCCGCCAGCTTCTCGGCGCGGCGGCGGTTCGCGCTCCAGATGGACGCCCCGAGGCCGAAGGGGGTGTCGTTGGCGATGCGCACGGCGTCGTCCCCGTCGGCGGCGGCGATCAGGGCCGCCACCGGGCCGAAAAGCTCCTCGTCGTAGGCCGGCATGCCGGGCTTGACCTTCTCCAGGACCGTGGGCGGGAAGTAGAATCCCGGGCCCTTCTTCCGTCGGCGGCCGCCGACCAGGACGCGGGCGCCGAGGCGCACGGACTCCTTGATCTGCCGCTCGAGCTCGTCCACCAGGTCGGCGCGGGCCAGCGGGCCCAAGTCGTTGCTCTCGTCGAGCGGGTTCCCCGTCTTCAACTGGCCGACGGCGGCCGTGAAAGCCTTCTGGAAACGGCCGTAAATGTCCTTGACGACGACGAAGCGCTTGGCGGCGATGCAGCTCTGGCCGTTGTTGATCATGCGCGAGCTGACGGCGGCGGCCACGCAGCGGGCCAGCGGCGCGTCGTCCAGGACGATGAAGGGATCGCTGCCTCCCAGCTCCAGCACCACCTTCTTCAGGTGGCGCCCGGCCAGGGCGGCCACCTCGCGTCCGGCCCGGTCGCTGCCGGTCAGCGAGACGGCCCGTACCTGGGGATGGGCGATCAGGGGCCCAATCCCGTCCGGCCCGAGGCGCAGGACGGTGAACACGTGGGGCGGGAGGCCGGCGCGCTGGAAGACCTGGCCGATGGTCGCGGCGCAGCGCGGCACGTTGGAGGCGTGCTTGAGCAGGCAGGCATTGCCGGCCACCAGGGCCGGCGCGGCGAAGCGGAAGACCTGCCAGAAAGGGAAGTTCCAAGGCATGATCCCCAGCACCACCCCCAGGGGATCGAAGCGCACGTAGCTGGCGGCGCCCTCGGCCTCGACGGGCTCCGGCTCCAGCATGGCCTCGCCGTTGTCGGCGTAGTACTCGCAGGCCAGGGCGCACTTCTCGACCTCGGCGATCGCCTGCAGGACGGGCTTGCCCATCTCCTCGCTCATCATGCGGGCCAGGTTGCTCTTCCGCTCGCGCAGAACCCCGGCCGCCTTGCGCATCAGGGCGCAGCGCCGGGCCGTGGCGCTCCGGCTCCATTTGCCGAACGCTTCGTGGGCCGCGCCCACCGCCGCCAGCGCCTGCGCCGCCGTGTGCTCGGTGAAGCGCTGCACCACCTCTCCCGTGGCCGGGTTGATCGATGTCAGGGCCATGGTGCCTCCGTCCTTCAAAGATCGCCTTATTGTAATTCGGCATGGCGGCGATTACAAACGCGAGTGCGAGGCACGATGACCGTGCCCCTACGGTTGACATACGCTGCGGGCGGGTCATAGACCCGCCCCTACGATTCAGGGCAATCCGCCATATGCCCTCCACCTTCCGCCAATCGCCTTCCGCCTTCCGCCGGGCTCCGCTTTGACAGGCTGCCGTCACTCTGATATAAAGAAACTTCGATCCGGCATCCAGCGCAAGGCAAGCGACAGGAGCGATCTATGGGCGGATTCTTCGGCGTGGCCTCGGCGAAAGACTGCGTGAGCGACGTCTTCTTCGGCACCGACTACCATTCCCACCTGGGGACGAAGCGCGGCGGCATGGCTTTCGTGAGCTCCGGCGGCTTCGTGCGCACCATCCACAACATCGAGAACAACCTCTTCCGCTCCAAGTTCGACGCCGACCTCGACCGCTTGGAGGGGCGCAGCGGCATCGGCGTCATCAGCGACACCGACGACCAGCCGCTGCTCATCCGCTCCCACCTCGGCGACTACGCCATCGCCACCGTCGGCGTGGTGCGCAACGCCGAGTCGCTGGCCGCCGAGGCCTTCCGGCGCCGGCGCATCCACCTGTCCGAGATGGGCAGCGGCGAGATCAATCCCACCGAGCTCGTCGCCTCGCTGATCGACATGGAGGACAGCTTCGAGTCCGGGATCCGCCGGGCGCTGGCCGACATCGAGGGCTCCTGCTCCCTGCTGCTGCTGACGCGGCAGGGCATCTACGCGGCCCGCGACCGCCTCGGCCGCACGCCGGTGATCATCGGCCGCAAGGACGGCAGCACGGCCGTCACCTTCGAGACCAGCGCGTTCCCCAACCTGGAATACGAGGCGGTCCGCTTCCTGGGCCCCGGAGAGATCGCCTTCGTCCACGCCGACGGCTTCGAGTGCCGCAAGGAGCCGGAGGAGCGCCTGCAGGTGTGCGCCTTCCTCTGGGTCTACTACGGCTACCCGGCGTCGAGCTACGAGGGCATCAACGTCGAGGCGGTGCGCAACCGCTGCGGCGCCGCTCTGGCCCGCCGCTTCCCGGCGGCGATCGACTTCGTCGCGGGCATTCCCGATTCGGGCATCGGCCACGGCCTGGGCTACGCCACCGAGGCCTCCGTGCCGTTCAAGCGCCCCTTCGTCAAGTACTCGCCCACCTGGGCCCGGAGCTTCATGCCCCAGCACCAGGAGGTGCGCGAGCTCGTCGCGCGCATGAAGCTGATCCCCATCCGCGAGCTGCTCGACGGCCAGCGCGTCCTGTTCTGCGAGGACTCGATCGTGCGCGGCACCCAGCTCCGCGACACCATCCGCCGGCTGTACGACGCCGGCGCCGCCGAGATCCACATGCGCCCCGCCTGCCCGCCCCTGCTGTACGGCTGCCGCTTCCTCAATTTCTCGCGCTCGCGTTCGGAAATGGACCTGGCCACGCGCAAGGCCATCCGGGCCCTGCGCGGGGCGGATGCGGCCGACGTCGCCGAGTTCTCCCGGGCCGGCGGCGCCGCCTACGATGCCATGGAGGAATGGATCCGCGGGCACCTGGGGCTGACCACCCTCAAGTACCAGTGGTTGGACGACCTGGTCGCGGCCATCGGGCTGCCCAAGGAGAAGCTCTGCACCTATTGCTGGGACGGAGTAGAATAAGGACGAGCTGCCGTGACGAGTGACGAGTGACACGTGACAAGGAGCCGCAAGAAATTGACCAATTGCAGCTTCTCTTCTCTCGTCACTCGTTACTTGTCACTTGTCACTAAGGAGGTTAGCCAATGAAACCCATATTGTCCGCCATCATCCTGATCGTCAGCCTCACCATCCCGCTCCCCTGCGAGGAGGGGATGTTCCCCCTGAGCGAGATCCACAAGCTCGACCTCGAGGCGCGCGGATTCGCCATCGCCCCCAGGGAACTCTACAATCCCCAGGGGGTCAGCCTCATCGACGGCATCATCAACCTGGGGGGCTGCACCGCCAGTTTCGTTTCCGACGAGGGCCTGATCCTGACCAACTACCACTGCGCCTTCGGGGCCATCCAGGCCGCCAGCACGCCCGAGAAGGACTACCTGAGCGACGGCTTCACCGCCCCCGACCGCGCCGCCGAGATCCCGGCTCCGCGCTACA
>JAFGST010000265.1 GCA_016934475.1 Candidatus Aminicenantota bacterium
AAGGAGCGCATGGACGGCAAGGAAGCCGGCGTCACCTGCCACGACTGGTTCTTCTGCACCAAGAAGATCGACAAGGAGAAGGTGCTGGGCACGATCAAGAAGAAGAAATAGCGCGAAAATCATACCTCTCCTCCTCCCGACGGGCGCCGCGGCTTCCGCGGCGCGGCGCCCGTTTCTTTCCTTTCGCCTTTCTTCCCTTTGCTATACAATAGCTCCATGAACGACAAATCGATCCCTCTGGCGGCGATCATCGCTCTTTGCGCGCTGCCGCTCATCGGCGCCGGTATTGAAAGGGAGATCGAGCTGCGTCCTTTCTACCGCCTGCAACGCCGCACCTACGCCGTCTATCTCGACCTGTTCACGCCGGCCGAATGGCAGATCCAGAAGGTCACCGTGCGCTTCCAGGCGACGAACGGCAACGAGACGGCGAGGGTGTTGGGGGTGCGGCTGATCCGCTCCGAGGCCGGGAGATAGCCCCGGCCAAGGCCCTCACGAGTCGAAGCCGCCGCGGGTCAGCTTGACCAGCCAGCGGTGCAGGGGCTCCATGGGCTCGAAGCGCTCCCAGCAGGTGTCGAGCAGGGCCGGCGAGTGCAGGTCGGCGGGGAGGGGGACCTCGCAGCCGGCGTATAGGCCGGAGTGGCGCAGCAGCCCGGCGCAGGCCGGGTCGGCGTCGTAGCCGGCCGGTACGCGCTTGTAATGCGCGCCGCCCAGGGTGAAACCCGGGCGCGCCGTGATCTTGCCGACGATGGCCAGCAGCTCGGCCCCGTATTCCGGATCGGCGACGGCGCGCCGGTAGCGCTCCAGCAGCGGCCGGGGGAAAAGGTACAGCCCGGCGCCCAGCATCAGGGTGGGCGGCTCGAGGTGGAAATAGTAGCCCGAGCACCCCATTCGCGGTCCTTTCCCCTCCCAGAAGAGGATGCCCAGGTTGGTCTTGTACGGGGATTTGTCGGGGCTGAAGCGGATGTCGCGGAAGATGCGGAAAATCGAGCCGTTGCCCCCCGGGTTGAACTGGATCCCCGGGCTCAGCCGCCGCAGCCGCTCGCCCATGGCCAGCACGAAGGCCCGGGCCGGCTCCATGACCGCGGCTTCGTACTTGGCCCGGTGGGCGGCGAACCACTCGCGGTCATTGTGGGCGGCCAGCCCGCGGAAAAAGGCCACGGCCTGAGGTGGGAATCCGGAGAAAGCATCTCGTGCCGTTTGCGACTTCTTCATGTATCCCAGTATAGCACGAACGGGGTCATCGCGGTTGTGTTGATTCCGGACGTATGCTATAAGCGATTCATGAGCTCCGTCCCCGGGACCTTGCGGATCGCCTTTCCCCGAGCTGGTGAAGGCTGGAAAGGTAAAACCTTCTTAGGAAAGGGCGCATGAGCATGAAACGGGCCGCTACCGTAGCCCGCTCGCTGCTGATCTGGTGCCTGGGCCTGCCCTGGTTCGCTTTCTGGGCGCTGGTCGTCCTCCTGGTCGGGATCTTCCGCGCCGGCGCCCTGTTCGAAGGCCTGCTGAAATGGCTGTGCCGCTCCCTGGTCTGGATCTGCGGCATCCGCGTGGCGGTTTCCGGTTTCGCAAACTGCCGGCCGGACCGCCAGTACATCCTGATGATGAACCACGTGAATCTCTTCGACGGCTTCGTTTTCTACCAGAGCTACCCGGGCAAGGCGCGGGGCATCGAGGAGGAGAGCCATTTCGGCTGGCCGTTCTACGGCTGGGTGATCCGCCGCATGGGGCAGGTCCCGGTCAATCGCCGCAGCGGCGCCCGGGCCATGGAATCACTGCGCCGCGCCGCGGAATGGATCCGGAGCCGGAGGGATTTTTCCTTCATCGTCCTGCCCGAGGGAACGCGCACGCGCGACGGCCGGCTGGGCCCGTTCAAGAAGGGCGGCTTCCTGCTGGCCCTGGAGACGGGGCTGGACATCCTGCCCCTGGTGCAAAAGGGCGCCTACGGCATCAACCGCCGCCAAAGCCTGCTCGTCCGCCCCGGGCGCGTCGAGTTCATCATCGAGAAACCCGTCGCCACGGCGGGATATGCGCGCGAGAACATCGCCGAGCTGATCGAGAAGGTCAGGAGTGTTTTTCTCCGATACGTTGAATAGAACTCGGCGCAAGGCGTCAGGCGCCAATTGAAACAGAAATAAAAAAAGGTTCGATGTTCGACGTTTGATGCCTTAAGGCAATGGTTCAAGGGTTGAAGAGTTCAAGGGTTCAGGTGTTCGGAAAAAGTCATTTACAATATTAACGCCGTAACGCTTCAACCCTTCAACTCTTCAACATTTCAACCATGCTTTTCAACATCGAACTTCGAACCTTTGGTTTTGTAATTCTTCTGCCGAAGGCGTTACGCCGAGCCCTGTGATTCCTGCAGCAATCCCGGATAGGCCTTCTCGAGCTCCGTCCTGAGGAATCCCTCGATCTCGCCGCGCGTGGCGAAGAACTCCAGCCGGGAGACGATGCGCCGCAGGCGGGAATAGTGGATGCGCGTGAAGACGCCCTTGATCTCGGCGATGGCCAGCGCGTTCATGGAGAAGTTGGCGAAGCCCAGCCCCAGCAGCATCAGGGCCGGCAGTCGCCGGCCGGCCATCTCGCCGCAGACGGCCACCTCTTTGCCGGCGCGGTCGGCCTCGCGGCGGATCTCCTTCAGGATATGGACGATGGCCGGGTGGAAGGGGCTGAATAGGTGGGCGACGTCGGCGTTGTTGCGGTCGACGGCCAGCAGGTACTGGATCAGGTCGTTGGTTCCCACCGAGAAGAAGTCGACGTCATTGCCCAAGTGGCGGATCAGGCGCACCGCCGCCGGGATCTCCAGCATGATGCCTACCTGCACGTCCCGCTTGGGATAGGCGCCGGCTCGCTGCAGCTCCTTCTTGGCCTCGGCCATGATGGCGCGGATGGCGCGCACCTCCTCGACCTCGGTGACCATGGGGAAAAGGATGCGGATGTTGCCGCTGGCGTTGGCGCGCATGACGGCCTTGATCTGCGTCTTGAAGGGCTCGCGGTCGCGGAGAAACCGGCGCACGGCCATCAGGCCCAGCGAGGGATTCTCCTCGCGGGGCGAGCGCGCGGACTCGGACTTGTCACGGCCCAGGTCGTAGGTGCGGACGACCAACGGGTGGGGAAAGATATTCTGGGCGATCTTCTTGTAGACGAGGTACTGCTCGTCCTCGGAGATGCCGGCCTTGGAGTCGAGGTATAGGTACTCGGTGCGGTAGAGGCCGATGCCCTTGGCGCCGTAGGACTGGACGATCTCGCTCTCGAAAGGAAGCTCGATGTTGGCCAGGAGATGGAACTGGTGCCCGTCCCGGGTCAGCTCCGGCAGCTGGCTGAGCTCCTTCAGGCGCTCCTTGTAGAGGGTAAACTTATCGATCTTGCCGCCGATCTCGGCGGCGACCTCGGGCGTGGGCTGGACGATGACCTCGCCGCGGACCGAGTCCAGGGCCACGGTGTCGTCGCTGGCGATGAGCTCGGTGGCGTTGCCCGTGTCCAGGATAGCCGGAATGCCCAGGGTGCGCGCCAGGATCGCCGTGTGCGACGTCTCGCCGCCCTTGTTCAGGACCAGCCCCAGCAGCCGCTTGTGGCTCATCAGCGTGGCCGCTTCCGACGGGGTGATGTCGTCGGCGACCAGGATGACCGGACCGGGCGGCGCGGTTGCGGCCGCCCGCACGGGGGCGCTCCTCTTCAGGTTGGAGATCAGGCGGTTGAGCACGTCGGAAACATCGTTGCTCTTGGCCTTGAAGGAGAGGTCGGGGATGGCGCGGAAGATCTCCAGGTATTTCTTCTCGACCGAGTGAATGGCCCACTCGGCCTTGACCAGCTTGCCTTTGATGGTTTCCTTGATCTCGCCCAGGAGGTGGCTGTCCCCGAGCAGCATGACCTGCGTCTCGATGATGAAGGCAGCGTCTTTGCCCATGATCTTCTGCAGGCCGAGGTGGATCTTCTTCAGCTGGGCCCGAGACTTCTTCACGGCGTTCTCCAGGCGCCAGATCTCGCGCTCCACCGCCCTTTCCCCGATGGATTCGGCCAGGACGACCTCGCGGATGACGTCGTGCAGCTGGGCCCGGCCCATGGCGATGCCCGGGGAGACGGCTTTGCCCTTGATGCGGAGCATTCAGCTCTCTTCGTCGAACTTGCGGTCGAACAGGCCGCCGATGGCCTCGATGGCCTCCTTCTCGTCCTCGCCGGTGGCCTGGAGGGTGATCTCGCTTCCGACCGAGGCGGCCAGGGTCAGGATACCCAGCAGGCTCTTGGCGTTGACCTTATCCTCGTCGTATATCAGGTAGATGTCCGAGCTGAACATGTTGGCCAGGTGGGAGAGTTTGGCGGCGGCCCGGGCGTGCAGTCCCAGCTTGTTGATGATCTGCTGCTTCTTCTCGATCATTTTTTTTCTCCTAGGTATTCGCTGATGATGTTGATCCCTTCCTTGGCTTCCTGTTCCACCTTTTTGACCACTTTGCGGAAATCCTCGCTCGGCTTCTCGCAGCAGAAGAACTTCAGCAGGCCGGGCAGGTTGATGCCCGAGATCACCTCGACGTCGGCGTTGACGAAGCGGGTGGAGATGTTCGACGGCGAGCCGCCGAACATGTCGGTGAAGATGACGATCTTCCGCCCCGGGTTGCGGGCGATGAACGCCTCCAGCTGGGAGATCATGCCGCTGCCGTCGCCCTGCCAGTCGAAGGCGATGGACTCGATGTCGAGCTTTTGCTCGAGGATCTTCTCGGCCACCTGGACCATCTCGCGGCCCAGGTTGCCGTGGGTTATGATGACGCTCTTGATCATGCTATTTCACCTCGCTGCCCCCGGCCGCCTCCGGAGATGGATTCTCCTTCTTTGCCTCCAGGTAGGTCTTGCGGCCGCTTTTCTTGGCCAGGAAGTTGCGCACCGCCACCTCGATGATGGTCGACAGGTTGCGCCCCGGGCCCACGGGCAGGGCGATCATCGGGACCTCCAGGCCCAGGATCTTGAAGTAGAGGTTGTCCTCGCCCAGGCGGTCGTATTTCTTCTTGGGATCCCACTTCTCCAGGTTGATCACCAGGTCCAGGGTCTTCTCCTCCAGCACGGCCGAGGAGCCGAAGATGTCGTTGATGTTGATGATGCCGAGGCCGCGCACCTCCATCAGGTTCTTGATGACCTCGTTGGCGCGTCCGACCAGGTCGTCGTTGGAATCGAGGTAGAACTCGGCCACGTCGTCGGCGATGAGCTGGTAGCCCTTGTTGACCAGCTCCAGCGCCGTCTCGCTCTTGCCGATACCCGAGGCGCCGGTGATCAGTACGCCCTGGCCCATGATGTCCATCAGCACGCCGTTCATCTTGATCTTTCTGGCGAAATACTGGTAGAGGTAGGCGCTGAGGCGCGAGATCAGCGGCGCCGTGTGCAGCTCGGAAACCAGGATGGGGGTGTTGTAGCGGGCGGCGACGGCGATCCAGTCCGCCGCGACCTCGAGGTTTTCCGAAACGACGACGCCGGGAACATTCAGCGAGAAGTAGTTCTTCAGACAGCGCCCGCGGTCCCCTTCCTTCAGGTTGTGCAGATAGCCGGCTTCGGTCTTGCCGAAGATTTGGATGCGCCCGGCCTGGATGTGCTTGAGGTAGCCGGTGAGGCCGAGTCCGGGCCGCTGCGGGCGCGGGTGGCTGACCAGGTTGCCCGCCCATTTCTCGTTGTAGGTCCGGACGATCTTCAGCTGCTTCAGCTCGCGGATCTGGATGAACGGCATCCCCTTGACTTCCCTGGGCATCGGCGAACCTCCCCGGTTTACCAATCGGGCTCGATCAGCGTGATGCCGCCCCGGGAATTGCGGAAGACGCCGGCGACGCGGTTCGTCTCGGAATTGACGAACATGTAGCCGTTCTCGCGGCTCTCGCCGAGGTAGAACACCGCTTCCTCGACGGTGAGCGGCTTGCGCGAGTAGTTGTCGGACACCAGGATGCCGCCGGAGGCGGCGGGCCCTGTCTCCTCGCCCTTCTCCCCGGCCCTCGGCCCCGGCGGGCGTTGGAAAAATTCCTTGGCGCCCGGCCGCTTCTTCGCCTCCTTGATTTTTTCCTTGCTCTTCTTGGCCTGGTTCTTGAGGGTGGCCAGCGTGTTGCGCACGGCCTGCTTCAGCATCTTGTCGCGCGTCTGGGCATAAAACGAGTCCAGGCGCGTCTTCAGCGATATCTCCACCTTGAAGTCGAGCTTTTCTTCGTTGACGATCACCTCGGCGTCGATGATGCCGCCGGCGATCCTCTCGATGCCGCCCAGGTGCTTCTCGATATAGGCTTTCAGGGCTCCCGGCATCTTGACGTTCTTGTGGACGAAGTTAATGCTCATGCGTGGCTCCTTTGATTTTATTTTCTTTCTTGCGGACGAACGAGCTCGGGATCTTCATCTCCTCCCGGTAGTTGCGCACCGTGCGCCGGGCGATGCGGATGCCCAGGCCGGCCAGACGGGCGGCGATCTCGTCGTCGGCCAGGGGCTTCTGCGGGGGCTCGCCGGCGATCAGCTCGCGGATCTTGTCCTTGACGGTTCCGACGGCGTGCGAGAAGCCGAAGTCGCCCCGCAGGCCGTAGCTGAAGAAATCCTTCAGCGGCATGATCCCCTTTTCCGTGGTCATGAACTTGTTGCTCACCGCCCGCGAAACCGTCGACTCGTTGAGGCCGACCTCGCGAGCGACGTCCTTCATGGTCAAGGGCTTCTTCCATTTTTCCCCGAAGTCCAGGTAGTCCTTCTGGACCTTGACCAGGTGCTCGGCGATGCGCAGGATGGTCTTCTTGCGCAACTCGATGCTCTCGATGAAGAACTGGGCGTCGCGATGGCGGCCCTTGAGATAAGAGAGGGTTTTCTTGTCACTCGTCTTCTCCAGCATCTGCCGGTAGTATTTCGACAGGGTCAGGCGCGGCAGCCCCTCGTCGAGGTAGACGACGCGGTATTCGCCGTTCTCCTTGAGTAGCATCAGGTCGACCTCGGCGTACTCGACCTCCTCGCGGTTGAAGGCCTCGGCCGGGCGCGGATTCAGGCGCTTCAGCCGCGCGGCCAGCTTCAGCAGCTCGTC
>JAFGST010000266.1 GCA_016934475.1 Candidatus Aminicenantota bacterium
CGGACTTATTGTCTCCGCCTTGATCGCTCATCATCGCACTCGCTGGTCCGGTCGTTTCATCTTTCCTTGAAACCATCTTACCAAACCTGCAAGTATAATAAAAGGTCCGGCAAACCGAACAACTTTTTGGGTAATCCATTTTTTTAAATTTATTCGCTCCCGGTTTCCTTCGACAAAGAACTAGGCCGTAAACTCCAGATTCGAAATCGCTATTCAAATCTTGCTTTCCCCCAAGGGTGTATATTTTACATACACCCTTTCATCATTATCCAATCTTGTAAAGGCACGATCGCTGAAGTAATTGGCATGTATTGCTTATGTTTAAATTCAATATATTTCTTAGCGGATGCTGTTGTGACCGATCTCTGTCGAAATTTATCATGAAATTCATTTAGCTTGAAACGTTATCTCTGAAAAATCAACTAGTGGCAATACCTCCTCAGCTCCACTTTTTAAGTCCTCCCGATAAAAAAGTTTCATTCCATCAATCCTCACTGCCCCCTCGTTGTTAATGATGCTGTTGACTTCCTTGGCGAATGTTTGCAAAATAGCCGAAGGGGAAAACGGTTTTCCCCGCTGCACGTTTGCATATCATGAATGAAATGGGAGGCTGACATGAAGAAAAAGCTGATCGTTGCGCTGCTGGCGCTGGCCGGCGCCGTCGCCCTGGCCGCCGCCGAGGACAAGGACCCCTTCGGCTGGCTCGAGGAGATCCAGGGCCGGAAGGCCATCGCCTGGGTGAAGGCGCACAACGCCCGCACCCTCAAGGAGCTGACCGCGACCAGGGAATACGGGCCGATCCTGGAAAAGACCCTGCAGATCCTCGATTCCAAAGAGCGCATCCCCTACCCGCGCATCCACGGCGCCTTTCTATACAACTTCTGGCAGGACGCGGAGCACGAGCGCGGCGTCTGGCGCCGGACCACCCTCGCCTCCTACCGCACGGCCGCGCCCGCATGGGAGATCGTCATCGACCTCGACGCCCTGTCCAAAAAAGACGGCATCCCCTGGTCCTGGCAGGGGGCCGATTTCCTGGAGCCGGAGAGCCGGCGCTGCCTGGTCTCCCTGTCGCGCGGCGGCAGCGACGCGACGGTGGTGCGCGAGTTCGACACGCTCGACAAGGCCTTCGTGGCCGGCGGCTTCGCCCTGCCCGAGGCCAAGTCGAACGTCGGCTGGCGCGACGCCGACACCCTCTGGGTGGGCACCGACTTCGGCCCGGGCTCGCTCACCACTTCGGGCTACCCGCGCTTGGTCAAGCTGTGGACGCGCGGCACGCCCCTGGCCGCGGCGCGCACCGTGTTCGAGGGCAAGGCCGAGGACGTGAGCGCGTCGGGATACACCGTCGTCGACGTGGCGGCCGGCCGCGCCTACCATCTCGTCCACCGCTCGCCGGCATTCTACAAGGGCGAGAACTTCATCATGCTCGACGACCGCCTGGTCAGGATCGAGATCCCCGAGGACGCCGACATCAACGGCTTCTTCCAGGACCGCCTGCTGGTCTCCCTGCGCACCCCCTGGGCGACGGGCGGCAAGACCTATCCGGCGGGGTCGCTACTGGCCATCGGCCTGGACGCCTTCCTGCGCGGCGCGCGGGAGTTCGACACCCTCTTCGAGCCCTCCATGCGCGTCGCCTTCAGCGGCGTCGATTCCACGGCGTCGCGCCTCTTCCTCACCACCCTCGACAACGTCCACACCCGCATCCAGGTCCTCTCGCCCGGGAAGGAGGGCTGGACGCGCGCGGAGCTCCCCCTGCCGGGAATGGGCAACGCCGGCATCGTCGACGTGGACCGCCGCCAGGAAATCGTTCTCTACAGCTACACCGATTTCCTGACACCCACCACGCTCTATCTCGATGAAGCGGGCCGCAGCGAGAAGGTCAAGGCGCTGCCGGCCTTCTTCAACGCAGATGGCATGGCCTTCGTCCAGCGGGAGGCCGTCTCCCGGGACGGCACGAAGATCCCGTACTTCCTGGTCACGCCCGCGGGATTCGTCGCTGACAGCAATGCCCCCACCCTGCTCTACGGCTACGGCGGCTTCGAGGTCCCCATGCTCCCCGGCTACAGCGCGGTGAAGGGGAACGCCTGGCTGGAACGGGGCGGCGTCTATGTCCTGGCCAACATCCGCGGCGGCGGCGAGTTCGGCCCCGATTGGCACCGCCAGGCGCTGCAGGAGAACCGCATCAAGTCGTTCGAGGATTTCATCGCCGTGGCCGAGGACCTGGTCGCCCTCAGGATCACCTCGCCCGGACACCTGGGCATCATGGGCGGTTCCCAGGGCGGGCTGCTGGTGGGCGGCTGCTTCACCCTGCGCCCCGACCTCTTCGCGGCCGTGGTCGCCCAGGTGCCGCTGGCCGACATGCGGCGCTTCCACAAGCTCCTGGCCGGCGCCAGCTGGATGGCCGAGTACGGCGACCCTGACAAGCCCGGGGACTGGGCCTATATCCGGACATGGTCGCCCTACCAGCTGCTCAAGAAGGGGGTCGCCTATCCGAAGCCCTTCTTCTGGACCAACACCCGCGACGACCGCGTCCACCCCGCCCACGCCCGCAAGATGGCGGCGCGCATGGAATCCATGGGCCACCCGGTCTACTATTTCGAGAACATCGAGGGCGGCCACGGCAGCGGCAGCACCAACCGCCAGACCGCCCAGGTCAACGCCCTGGAATATTCCTACCTCTGGAAAATGCTGCGCTGATCAGAAAGGGATCGACGGCAGTGCAGAAGTCCCGGTGCGCTGCCGGATTGAAAACAACTCGAATTCCATCACGTTTTCCCGATCCGGCGCTTCAAGACTTCCCTGTTCGCCGTGCGGCTTGATCAAAAACATTTTCATGTTCAATCCGCAACGGCCGTGCCAACAGAGGTTCATATTCATGACCGATCGCATCATCAATGTTTATTTTTGAGAGCTGACCCCTGAGGCTCCCCTTCCCGGACCGCCCCGGCGCCGAGTGCCGGAACAGCAAACCCGATATGACGAACAGCATGA